>NZ_CP147839.1 GCF_037338445.1 Salinibaculum sp. SYNS191 | reverse complement strand
TTCAATCGCCGTCGACTGAGCCTGCAGCTCCCGTTCGCGTGCCTTCCGCTCAGAAACATCTCGGATGACTCCCGCCGTGCCCGCTCCCAGATCGGTGTCGTCGAACTCAGGAAGGAGTTGGCACCGAATTTCGCACGGAATGCGGTCGTCGTGTGCAGTCTTCAGTTCGGTTTCCGTGTATCCAAATTCGATATCACCTGCTCTGAGTTGGTCGCGGTTCCATGTTCCGCCCTCTATGGCCGCGTCATCGAAGAGAAGCGAGGCATGCGCTCCGAGTAACTCGTCGCGGTCGTACCCAGTAACATCCGCCATCGCGTCGTTGACAAAGATAAAGTGAAACTCCGGATCGAGGACATATACCATATCCGGAACCGTATTGAGGATAGTCCAATACTGCGCCTTTTCTGCCTATCCTCGCCCATAGAGGGACAATTCAAATCATCGAGTGAAAATAGTTGTGCTAACACATAGCACCGCATCTTCGTCTGCTGGGTCGACTCTCTGCAAGACTAACTGGCCAACGCGACCAGTGAACTACGTCACCAGGACCCTCTCAGCCCCTCAATGCCCCATAACTGTACGAAGCTCTAAGACGGGGATCATCGATAACCAGCGACTGGCTCCGTTCGAAGACGTGGCTATCCGCTTCTCACCGACTGCTCACCGTTGTGGAGATGATGACTCAGGAGATCTGACTCGGCGTCTCGTCGTATTCGACGACCAGGTCGACGTCCGCAGTGCCAAAGTCATCTCGTTCCTCTGTCAGTTGGTCGAGTGCCTCTTTGACCGGGAAGAAATCCGGTTTTTTGAGGGCGTCATCAGTCGACCACGCGTATCGAATCGTCTGTGTCGAGTCGATGAGGAAGACAGCGCGTTGCGGTACGGACTCGTGGTTTTCCCATTCATTGTAACACACGTCGTATGCGGATGCAACACGCCCAGCACTGTCACTGAGCAGCGGGAAATTCAACCCGTACTCCTCAGCAAACACTCGGTGCGAATACGCGCTATCCCCCGATGCCGCCCACACATCAAGATTCGGCGTGAGCTCGAACCATTCGGCATCGCGGATTGCACACAATTCGTTGGTACATACCGGACTGAAATCGAAGGGATAGAACAAGAGGAGCACGGCACTGTCCCGTTCAGTCGCGTCGCTGAGGCTGAACGTGTCGAACGTGTCGTCGACGACACCCGGGAGCGTGAACGTGGGTGCAGAATCTCCTTCAGTAACCATGGTGTTTGTTCACCAACCACTTACTCCTCTATACAGAAGTATTCAGTGGCGGTCAGGTTCGAAAGCCCCGATAAGTAAGCTGGTTCACTCCGTAACGCATGGGTCTTGTTTGATCCGAACACTTGGTCGACATCGTTGAGACGCTCGAAACGGGAGGAGTGGGTCGAGACCGACCCCTGCTGTAGGACGGCGTCGACATCCTTCTCGGCGAGTCGGCCGGCTCACCGAACTGATTACGCGAACGTATTCGTGGACAGACACTGCTCCTGAAAGCCCTCGGCCGCTCGACGTCCCGCGACCACCGCTGCGCGCCTCGTGCCTGCGGTGCTTGCGGGGTCGGGGGACGACCGAGGCGGCCTCGCCCTTTCTGAGTCCGCCAGGACGTTAGATGCCTCACCGAGCGACGTAACCAGCTGAACAGGTGTGTACGTAGCGGCCCGCCCCGCTCGCCGCTGCCGCCCTCCGCGTCGCTCGCGACCGACCATTCCGGGCGTGCGGGCGCTCTCCGCACCGCCCGCGCCCGTTCCGGGCTAAAGTGCATGTGCCCTCGGCGCCAGCGGGTAAGCGCGAGGGGTTGCGCGGCGTGGCTGCTCACCCCCCACGCTTACTCCGCTGGCCGCTCGCTCCGGGCGGGTCGGCGCGCGGTGCTGGTTGGGGCCACCTCATGCAGGCGCGCTCTCGCTCGCGCCCGGTAGGGCGCTCGCGAAGGCGCGAGCGAGAGCGCGCAGATGGTTCTGTCGGTCGTTGTCGTCGGAAAACCGCGATGTGGTAGCATCGCGGTGTCGGCGCGTGAGCGCCTTCGTCGGAAATCACCTTGTGAGTGATTCCAATGTCCAGTAACAACGCTAGCGGAAAGGTCGTTTCGGTCGATGAACAGGCATTCGAGAAAGCGGGCGGTCAGGCGGTCGATGAAGACGGCTTCCCGGTCGTCGACGAGACGCCGGAGTTCGAGGCCGCGGTCGAGCAGGAGACGCAAGCGAAAGTGGATGCGAACCACCCGGACGGGATCGCGGACACGAGCGAGGACCGGATTCACGGTGTCACCCTCGAACAGGAGGAGCGCATTCAGGCGCGGGAAGCCGAACTGGAGCGCATCAGTGCCCAGGCCGAGCTGGGAACGCAGGACGGTCGGGAGCAGCGCACGCGAGAGGTCGTCAGCGAGCAGTGTGGCCGTGACGAGCCGGCGCCGGCGGAGCGCACGGATCCCCGAGAGAAGCTGACGCAAGAAGAACTCGCGGAGGTCAACGAGCAGGCGATGCGGATCAGCGACGAAGTGCAGGGCGGCTGGTCGAGAGCGGTCGTCGCGAAGCAGCTGGCCGAGAAGGTGCAACGTGGGCGGGACGTCACGAAGGCGGTGCTGGAGACCCTCGAGGAACTAAAGGCGGTGCCGGGGGCGATCGTGCCCATCGCGGACGTGCCGGACGTCCCGGTCGGTGAGGTGACGGTCGAGGGTGAAATCACGCAACTCTGGGATCCGAGTGATACGTCGATTTCTCAGGTCGGGTTGATCGAGGACGATAGCGGGAAGATCAAGTTCACCATCTGGGAGGCCTCTCGGAAGACGGTCGTGAGCGAAGGTGAGACGGTCCGGTTCCGGGCCGTCAAGAAGAACTGGTACCAGGGGCGGTGCAGCATCGCCATCACGGGCTGGAGCAGGATCGAATTCCCAGAGCGCGGTCGGTGGTGGGAAGAGTAGGTGAGCGCAACGCCGTTCTTTTTTGTGTGTGCCGGACCGGCCCTGACCCCGCCGCCCCACCCTCCGCTCCGTGCTCGCTTCGCTGCGCGCGCAGCCACAACCTCACGCACCGGGCCAACAGTTATCCTGCAAGCCCAGGGAGCGCGTGTGCGACCCGAGGAAGTTTATCGGCCCCCAGAGGGGTGTGGACGCGCGAGTGCTCCGGTGAGACCTTCCAGAAAGTGTCGGTTAGTCCCTATGGGTTTTGACCCACATCATCCCCATCGTTGAAAGGGACGTTTCGTGCCGATTTCCCTTTTCGTCGCGATCTAAGTACCCGCGCTCATCGAGATTTGACGCATTGTACTGAACGCGGCTGCGAAACGAGTCATTGTACTCCTCACCGAGGTCGGCCGCCAGCTGCTCTGCAAGCTGTGATGTGGACTCCATCGCCCCTTCTCGGTACAGGAACTCCAAGATAGATTCTTCAAAATCCTGCAGCTCGCGCCCAGGTGATGCCGGGAACTCAACGTACATGTCGCCGTCTTCGATCTCACGAACACCCTCTGTTACGCCCACACGGTCGATCTTTTCGCGGATCTCCTTGAGCTCGTGGAGACGTTCCGGCATCCGGATGTCCTCCAGTTTCTCCAAGAACTCGATCTGGTTGTCGATCGCCTCGATCATGTCCAAGACCAGATATTCATCCGGTGCGGCGTAGTACGTATGAACTTGGTCGCGGTATTTTGGGTCTTTTTCGGCAATGATCGAGTCGGCCGCAGTGGCGAACGCGAACGCCACTGTCCGCGGCATCGAAGAAATGTTCACGTACACTTCGTTTCCCTTCTGCAGCTCCGTCCAGAGGTAGTCGTAGGCGCGTGGGTACAGGTTTTCGTAACTGTACAGCTGCTCGTACTCGATTTGCTCGTGGTCGACGTCGACGTCGATGAGTTCGAACGATTCCTCCAGTCGTTGCACCATATTCCCGGCAAGGTCTCCAGCTCGGCTGTCAACGTCATCAGTATCCGTGTCGATCAGGACAACGCGGTCCGCAGGTAGGTCGCCTTTTGAGATTGGGTAGATAAGCCGGTGAAAGTCAAACCCGACCGGGATGAAATGAATGCGGTCAGTCATCAGTCTCCACTCTCGGAGTGTTCACAAAAAATGCTTCGTAGTTCCACGGCCTCGGTTTTGTTGTCTCTCCGACAGAGTGCGTTTGAAGAATAATATTCACACACTACCCCACTCTCGGGCCCTATTAGTCGGTAGGATTAAGTTGACGTGCGAGAAAGTATTGATTAGGTGCCCCGGAAGCACAACAGCACCACCACAACAGCGCATGTCGGAAGAGATATTCCCTCACGGACCGATCCCCAAGTTCTCACCCCGCAACAGTCGTCACCGGCGGTTGTTCTCGAGCCACGATGCCGCACCGTACCTGCTGACCACGTTCACGAACGCGGTGTGGCTGGAGAAGCGGCCCGACGAGCTCGACGCATTACTGGCGCCTCACCAGGAGCTGGTCCTGGCGAACGTAGAGGCTGACAAGTACCTGGTCGGGCGGACGCCGGACGATGAGATGGAGCGGGTTGAGAAGTTACAGCCAGCGTACTACATCCCGAGTGACCGGTGGGTGTACGAGGACACGATGACGGATGCTGAGCAGTTGGAAGAGATCGACCGTTGTATGGACGGGACTCGTGAGGTGTTCAGCCGAATCGAGGCCCGTGATGACCTGCCGACGCAGGTGATCCCGATCGCGAAGGGGTGGAAGCACTGGCATTTTGAACGGTGCCGGCGTACGTTCGAGGATCTCGGCTTGTCGTACTGTGCGTTCGATGTGACGCAGTACAACAGCATCAATATGGTTCTCGAGGACGTTCACCGGTTGATCGAGGTCATCGGTCCTGACGGGGTCTTGTTAATCGGGAAGCTGTCCCCCGATCATCTCCGACGATGCCCGCCTGAAGTGGTGGCTGCTACCGGGGTCGATCACTGGCGGAAGAACAGCCAGAGGGAGTCAGGCCGGTTCAGTCGTGAGCTGTATCGTTTCTGGGCGGTGCGGGCGTACGCCGCCATCAGCAGTGCACAGACCAGATTAGACCATTTCGGAAGCCAATCCAATGTTCGTATTCATGGGTAACCGTGTTGGCAGTCCGCCGTCCAGTTCGGGCGGTGGAGGCGAGGAACAGCCCGAGGAACAGCCAGAGGAGGAAGCGGACGGTGACGAGGACGAGACGGTGCAGGCCGGTATCACGGGCGGAGTGGCGGGTGCTGCGGCAGCTGCCGCCGGTGCTGCGTCGGGGAGTGGTTCGCCGCCTGTAGATGGTGAGACACCTGACGAGGACGCGGAGGATGGTGACGATGTCAGTCCCGACGATAACGACGAGGGCAGCAAGGAAGACCCAGAGGTTCCGGAGGAGATCCGGGAGGATCCGCCCGTTGAGCCGGAGCAGCCGACCGACGGTGACGGGTTTGAGCCTGCGGAGCCGGCAGAGAAACCCACCGAATCTGACAGTGAGGAGAAGACTGAGAACGAGGAGGCCCCTGAGGACGAGGATGACCTCGACGATGACGATGAGGATTCCCGGTTCGTGTACGGCGATATCGTGTTCGATCGGGACAGCGTCGACGAGGACGAGGTCGACGAGGCGGACACCGAGTTGTCCGTAGTTGTGAACCTCCCGGACGCGAGTATCCGTGAATGGGAGTGCGGCGAGGATGAGACCGTAGCGGATCGGGACTCGCATTACCCACCGACTGATGACGTTGTCCTGGTCGTTGAACGGGGGGTGCTGGACGCGGTGGCACCTGCGTGGGATGAGCGCGAGTCCGAAATCCTGATCGAGGAGTTGGATGCTGTCGGTGTAGAGTATACAGCCTATCCGTCGCTTCGGCAGGGCTGTATGAGCCGTCGCATCTCCGGGAATAAGAACGCGTAGAAAATTCCGCTTGGAGTACGTTACCTACGCCGGTTTAGGAGTCAAGCACTGTATTCAGTGCCACAACCCCCAGGACCGAATTCCGTACTCGATAGCGTTTATTTGCCCCTCAATGGGTGAGGGGCTCGCTGTACTGGCGGGTTCCCTGAACACGGTGAGAACGATGGCAACCAGAGACATCTACGAGAGCGGATTCGACGAAGACGCCCGAGCTGAGTCGAGCGCAAACCAATGCCCCGAGTGCGACGGCCGGGTCACGACGAACGCAGTCGAAACGGTCTGCGAGGACTGTGGCCTGGTCATCGACGAACAGCGTATCGATAACGGGCCGGAGTGGCGGGCGTACGACGACGAGGAGTGTGAACGAACGGGCGCCCCACTTACAGCGGCTCGCCACGATCGCGGCCTGTCGACGGAAATCGGTCGCGGCACCGATGCCAAGGGGAACGAGATCTCTGGGCAGAAGCGACGGCGACTCGCACGGATGCGCCGTGAGCAGACCCGGGGGCGCTGGCGGTCGAAAGCGGAACGGAATCTCGCCCACGGCCTGGGCGAAGTGCGTCGGTTGACAAGTGCCCTCGAGCTCTCCGATTCGGTTCGCGACCAGGCGTGTCAGCTCTTCCGGAGCGCCCAGAACGAGGATCTGCTTCGTGGCAGATCCATCGAGGCGATCGCCGCGGCCAGCGTCTACGGAGCCTGCCGGTGCAACGGCCTCTCGCGGTTGGTGGATGACGTCAGCGAGATGGCCCGCGTCGCGGAGTCACGGGTCACGAACGCGTACAAAACGCTGAACGAAGAGCTGGGCCTCCCTGCTGAGCCCGTCTCCCCCAGTATGTTCGTGCCACGGCTCGCCTCAGACCTCGAGTGTCCGGACGAGATCCGACAGCGGGCCCGAGCCCTCGCGGAACAGGCCGAGGAGCGCGGCGTCACGACGGGCGTCCATCCGGCCGGGTTCGCCGCGGCCTGCCTCTACAAGGCCGGTCGCGAAGAGGGCCGATGGCTGACGCAATCCGAGGCCGCGGACGTGGCGAACGCCTCGAAGGCGACTGTTCGGGCGCACCGGGATACGTTGGAGGAACAGGTCGCCTGAGGCGATCACTGTCTCTCCGTCTGTACTGCACATCGGTCTATCCACGCTACGATTTAAACACGAAGACGAGCCATGTTCTCTGTAGACTGCCCTATGAACGGTCGTTACTCCGACTTTGAGGAACTGCGGCCGACCGGCGAAGCGTCCCACATTCCGGACACGAGGCTGGACGAGGGGTGTGAGGGTGCCCCCCGGCGGCAACGCGTCGCGACGAGCTCTGGTGGCTACCCTGATGCGCCGACGCCCGCCGATGGCGAGTGCCGGTCCTGTGGGGCGTCAGTCCCAGACGGCCAGACGAAATGCCGGTTCTGTCTCTCTAACCATCTCGGAGGTGACGCCACTAGCACGAACGAGGCAGCGTCGACGACGTTCCTCGGCATCGTCCATCTGGTCGTCGAGTCGACCACGTTCTACGGCGCCGTGGCGAAAGGCGGCGCCGCGGCGAACCTCCTCTCTGCCAACGAGGCGGATCCGGCCGTCGACGACTACACGCTCATCTACGATCTCGACGAGGCGCCAGCGCGCCAGCTGGCCGAGCAGTGGCCCTCACTCCCCGCCGCGGTACAGGTGGCGTCAGAGGAGGGAGAGCGGCTTCTCAGTGCTGCCCGTGACCGGAGTGGGTGGAACGGGCAGGAAGCGTCGGAGCGTCAGGAGCAGCCCCCGACGCGGCTCTACGACCAGCGTGGGGACGGCATCCGCGACGCGTCGCGTCTCGACGCGGTCCTCGACGGCGCCGACGACGCGGTGTGGCTGGTCCCAGCGATGGCGTTGACCGAATCCAGTGGCGAGGCTGCGGCTGATCGCCAGGCGTCGTCGGTACCGACGACGCAGGAACTCGACTGTCAAACCTGTGGACGGGCGACCGACCATCGGTTCAAGACCCACGAGTCGGTCCCGGATGAGGCGTGGACGGGGCAACCGATCTGGGAGTGCCGGGTGTGTGGCTCGGCTCGCTACGGCCCCAATCTCGAGTAAGGCCAGTGCTGGGCATCGATTCACCAACAGCCTGCGAGTACCGTCGGGGTTTGTTGGTTAAGGCCGCGAGCTCCTGCAAGCCCGACGCCAATCTCGATGGGGCGTCTTTCCGCGCCGGCGAGCGGTGAGGCGCTTCCGATGGAGCAAGAGTTCAAACAGGGCTATCGGATGCATCGTATACTCAGCAATCTCAACCGACTCGACGTCGACCGATTAGACGACGCGGATCGAGAGCGAGTCGAGGCCGCGAGAGACCTCTTGGAGGAGGTGAGCCTTCTCACGCGGCCGGGCGACGGAGCCGGAGCGGACGCCCACGCAGACTCCTAACTGGCGTCGCCGACCACGCCTCGGGAGGCACCTCTCGCGTCGGTTAATCGCCCCCGATAGGAGTACGGGGCGATCCAGTCGTGGATCCTCCGTGAGATGAAGAGTACGTCGAGTTGATGAGGGAGGTGATAAACGAGGATGGAGGGTCAAGTTGACTTGTCTGACACCAATTATTCCTGAGATTCGGCGTTTTCTCTCATTTCTTCCAGTTTCTCCAGCAGTTTGAGGTCGTGTTCGTGCCCCTCGATCTCCCCCCGCTTTTCCGTGATTTGACGTTCACGCTCTGCCTGTGCCTGTAGGATGTTGTCGTCAGATTTTGCTCCGTACTCGAACAAGAACTGCAACTCCTCGAATGAGTGGTTCTCCCTTTCATTGGCGACGAATCGGATAGACGCTTCACAGAGGTTTTTCAGGTAGACTCGGTCGCCTTCTGTGACTTCGACTTCTTTGCCGCCGTGGATCAGGTCGTTGCGTTTGTCGGCTAAGAGCTCGATCCGTTTCTCAGCGAGGTCACGGTCCTCCGGTAGCAAGGCTGCCGTACTTCGTTCAAGTGGAGCGGCTGCTGAGTATTCCTCCTCTTGGGAGAGTGTGGCAGCTTCTAAGGCCCGCCAGAACTCGAGGAATGACTGTGTCGGCCTAGGTTTCGACATACCGGATTGGAAGGCTCGCAATGCTGTGCCGAGGTGCTCCTCGATTGTGGAAAGCTCTCCGTTGAAATTGGGGAGTTCGTTGTAGAGTTCTTCGAAGGCATACCCCATTCCTGCCCTGAATTTGAATGTTTGGCGGGGCCGGTAGTCGTATGAGACGTAGTAGTGAAGGTATTCACTGTCTTCCAAAACGATGTAGCAGACCGGTGCTTGTAGTTCTGTAATCCCGTACTTCCACGTCGTTGAACGGAACGTATTAGGAGTGGATGCGAAGTATGCCGAGTACGTGATCTTCCCCATCAGGGTCTTCAACGCTGTTTCCACACGGTTCACGGCGTATTGTGGATCGGCTGCTTCAACTTCTGCCTCCCAGTACCGATGATGACTGAAAGGCGATTCGTGGTGGCGCTTAGTAGGTACTTCTTCGAGGAATTTGTCGAACGTGCTTTCCTCTGATGCCTGTTCGACATAGTCGTCCCAGACTTGTTTCGCTGTTAAACGGAATTCGACGCCGAGAATCTCAACGGGGTGAGTGAATCCTTCGGCGTCTTTCTCTCGGAAATTCCAAGGGAAGAGAATCGTGTATTCTTGGTATCGGTCTTCGACGTCAGCTTTGAGTTTGTGGAGGCTGGAATGAAAATCGGAGATCGGGTCATCCGAGTCGGAAATGTCTTCGAGGATATCCTCGACTTCGTCTTTGAACTTTTGTTCAGAGATCCGTAGTTCGTCAGGGCTGATTGAGGTTTCGTCAGCGATGATGCTGACCAAGACGTCGAATTGGTCGTCCTGCGGAGTGAGTCTTGATTGACCGTCCCGTTCTTCTAAGGCATCGAGGGCATCATGGATGTGTTCGTGAAGCATCGAACTCTGTGGTGGACTGTTTTTGAAGCCTGTTTGAGGTAAGTGTTTGCGAGAGGATAGTCAGGGGTAGTGCTGCCTGTTTGTCAGGGGGCGGAATGGGTGAGCCCCGCCATAGGCTCGTGATTCGATGACCTCAGACGACGACCCGTTTCACGACTGCGAATTGGATCCCGAGGCGATCCTCGGAACACACACCTTCAAAGACGTCCTGTTCACCGACGAGACGGAAACCCCGGTGAACGTGCTCACCGGCGAGACACCGGCACATTCGCAAGCAACCGTCGAGGAAGCGAAAGAGTTCGCTGCGAGTATCGACACGGAGACGCCCCAAATCGCGCTCCCCGCATCCGTCGAGTCGCAGGTCGAAACACAGAGCAAGCCCTACACGGCGACCGCATTCTTCCACTTCAAGGCGACAGGCTCGCTCGCACGCCACCGTGCTTACCAAGCCGCCTACGAGTCGGACGCGTTCGCGGTCGACTTCGAGGCTGACTACGCGTCGGGCGACCTGACCATCACTGTCGAATGAGCGGACGAATCCTGAGAATCCGCCGTCACGAGGAGAGTTTTTCGAGCGCCGGCGATGGGTGCCGGCGCAGCTGGAGCGAGCAACGACACCCAGTGCGTCGGCGTTTCGAGGTGTTCAAGATGCACATGGTGATTTACGCCCTCGTAGAGGCATCGACGCACGACGACGCGCTGGCCACCGGAAAGTCGGTGTTCAACCGCCTAGTCGGCGCGGACCCACACGCCGGCGCCGTCTTCGATTACTATGTGACCTTCGACGAGGAGGACACGTCCGTTGCTGGGAAGGCGCGATGGGGTGAGCTCCCGACTGCAGCCCCCGTCGATTCTGATGACGGCCAGGATCTCCTCGAGCGTGGCTGGGAGGCGACGAAGGAAGAGTTCGAGCGTAATCTCGATCGGGTGAAGGAGGCCATCGACGAGCTCTCCGACGAGGAGATCATGCGCGACGAGGACCTCGCCCGGCACGCCTTCCACAAGGTCGGTGCGTACGATGGCCCGACGATCTTCCTGTATACAGAACACGGAGCCGGCATTCGCCACCGTGGACAGCTGGATCGACTCCTCGAAGAAAGTGAAGAGATCTGGATCGTGCCCGCTGACGTCCACTTCTAACCAATGCCCCGTATCACCAACTGGCGACGCGAGAGCCGCTCGCCGACGCTTGCGTTTCGGAACACCGAGACCGGGGCGCGAGCCGTCCTGCATCGAGCCCCGGATTCCTACCGATACAAATGGCGTGGGGCAATCCTCGTCGACGGCTACCCGGTCTGGTCGCGGGGATACGAGACGAAGGATGCGACATCGTTCCGTGACGAGCTCCGGGAGCGGCCCGCACCGGACCTCAACTGCACGGAGTGTCCGAACGACGACGTTCGCGTCGGCGAGAAGGCGGCAGACGGGGCGAAAGTCCAGCGGTGGTATGACTGCCCCGATTGTGGGTACGAAGCCCCCTCACGCATCGTCTACGGCGCCGAACGGTGAGTGGAAGAATATGCGCAGGGGGTAGAGAACGAGATTACCGATAGTTCTGCAGCACTCCTGGTGGGTCAGAGTAGGTCCTACCCATTCCGGAGCGCCTACACTTATTTG
The DNA here is from genome assembly GCF_037338445.1 of Salinibaculum sp. SYNS191. Lineage (NCBI taxonomy): Archaea > Methanobacteriati > Methanobacteriota > Halobacteria > Halobacteriales > Haloarculaceae > Salinibaculum > Salinibaculum marinum. The sequence goes on along the minus strand of NZ_CP147839.1, from coordinate 120,837 downwards.
ACCGCGAGTTAAAGGCCCGAATATCAATGAGTGAGTTGACGGAGTCTCTTGCCGGGTACCTCCCCGATGATTTTGGTGATAAAGTCGAAGACCCGGACTACGGCGAGGAAACCGCAGCGAAGAACTACGGTATCCCGATACTACAAGAACTTGGGTTGGAGCACGCTGAATACGAATCCATCATTGAATCCGGTGACCGTCCGGATTTCATATGGCACGATGAGGACGGTGTGTCGCGCATCGTAGGTGAACTCAAGAAACCGCGAGACGAGGACCACAAGGATGACGAGCGGTACAAAATCAACCAAGCCATTGAAGAGGCGCGCGTCTACAACGACCAGCTGCGGCTAAAATACATACTCTGCACGGATGGCCGCTACATTTTCCTATCGAATGAGTACGACGATCCAGCCAGTGAAATTGAACTCGACCTCTTAGACCTATTCCACGATCCGAGCGACGACGAGGTGGAAAGTGTCGCCGCGCAACTCCAATCCCGACTCAGCGGAATCTACGGTGGGGAGTGGAATGACGAGCCGAGTCAGCGCGACATCAGCGACGACGAAATTTTTAGTGAGTTTATCGAAGCGTCCAAGCAAGCGCTGAACGACGACCTTCTCCCATCAATAGAGCGACGGTTCGAGGGGTATCAAGACCGATACGAGGAGTTCGAAGACAAACGCGCTGAGATTCTCGAGGAACGAGAGGACCTCCGGGAGCAATACCGCGGGCACTACGATTGGGATGCGTACCAGGATTCTATTGACGCTGTCGCGGAGGACTTACAGTTCGACTACGAGGAGCACATGCGCGACGCGGCGTCACGAAACATCGACGAGGATCGGTGGATTGACGAAGTGGCCGAGTTCCGCGATGAGCTACTGGGACTCCGGAATCAGCTGTCGAGTTTGAAGGCGGAATACGCGGAAGCGGTGCGGTGGCACGACAAGTGGCAGGAGTGGCTCATTTTAACCGGAAAGGACTACGAGGAGGCAAGCCAGTCGGATAAGGAGGACATCAAGGAGACGTTTCAGCTGCAAACGCTGAATACGCTGTACAACCGTCTCTTATTGATTCGCACGTTTGAGGACCTCGGGTTGGTGGGACAGATCATCAGTAACGGGTTCATCAAATTCTATGACGAAAAGGTCCAACTCCGGGATAACAAGTATATTGAGCCGCTGAGCGTGGCATCCCGTCAAGCCGAAGAGGTATACTCTCCGCTGTTCCGACGGGATACGCCCCATGATTGGTACCACTACGAAGAGGATGTGCTGAAGACGGTACTGCGGCGGTTTGATAACTTCAACTTCCGCGATATCAACCGAGATATCTTCGGTGAGATGTATCAGCAGTGCTTGGATGCAGAGAAGCGGAAGAAGTTGGGTGCGTACTACACGCCGCCGACCGCTGTGCGAGTCCTACTGGATTACGCTGAATTCACGCCGCGAGAGCAGAATATCACGCAAAGTGGTGACCCGGTACTTGACCCCGCGTGTGGTTCGGGCACGTTCGTGCTGGAGGCGATGGGTCGCGTAATTGAATCCCTTGAGGACGCTGGGTTCGATTTGTCGCGTGATGACGATCTCTTGGAGGCGGTCGAGCTCATCAACGAGAAAATCCGAGGGTTCGACATCGACCCATTCGCTATCCAGCTGGCGCAATCGAATTTGCTGATTCGCGTGCTTCAGGAGCGCCGCAGTGGGAATGGCGGGGACGCGCACTTGGAACTCCCATCATTTTCAACGTACGAAACGGATTCGCTGCTCACCGCGAAAGGCAGTGATAGTCGGATGAGTAACCGCCGATTCTACCGGTCGAAAGAGAATGACGCGGAGCACCCAGATGAGATTATGGATGCGAAAGAAGACGACTACGGGTGGATTATTGGTAATCCGCCATACATCCGGTCACACAATCAGGAAGATCGCGTCACGGCAGAGTACGAGCGGCTTCACGACGTGTTCGGTGAGGAGCAGAGTGACATCTTCACGGCGTTCGTCGAGCAGGGCTTAGAGTGGCTGGATGAAGGCGGGAGACTAGCGTTCGTGATTTCGAACAAGCTGTTAGTCACGGGTGCATCCGAGGATGCGATGGAGTTCATCAGGGATAACGCGACGATCGACTTGGTCGCGGATCTCACGCGATGCAAGGTATTCGGAATCGACGTTAATGTATTCCCAATCCTCATCGTTCTGACCAAGAAATCTGGTGAAGATAACGAGGACGTCCGAAAAGAGAATGAGACGGACGTGGTGAAGGTGTATCCAAAAGGATCGAAGGAATCGAATGAGTGGGGATACGCGCTTGAGCACGCCGCTGCAGAGTTAATTCCGTGGCGTGACGCGCCGGATTACGATTTCGAAGACGACTTTGAGAGTGAGGAGTATCCGGACATCGAGACAGAGGACACGTACGAGCGGTATACAGTATCGCAGAAGCGGTTTAGCGAGGATTGGAGTGAATGGGCGGACCGCTTAACACTGAATTTCCAGATCACGGATAGCTTGTGGGAAGCCGCGAAGGAAATGGAAGACACCGACGAGTGCGTCCCGCTCAGCGATCTTTGCAAGATGGATAATGGCGGGCGAGGTGGCGCTGTTTCACGAGGTGAGGAACCACGGTATTACCGACCTTACGCGTCCGACACGAAGGAATCGGACTCGCACGTACCGGTAATTGGCGGGAAGAATATTGAGCAGTTCTACCTCGGGGATGCGCCGGGAGATATTGAAGAGTACGTAGACGTGGATGCGATTGAAGCCGATGATGACACGGATGTCTCGGATAACAAGCTGGATGCGTTCAAGAACAAGGACAAGATTGCGTATCGCGAAACCGCACCCGAGTTGAGTTTCGTCGTTGATACAGCGAGTGGGCCGACAAAATTCTACAACAAGACCGCGTACTTCCTTCAGCTGCAGAACGACGGGGGGCTCGCTGAGTTCTCCGATTCGTCAGACGCAATGGATCCGCACTACATAGCGGGGCTTCTGAATTCGGACGCGCTCGATTTCTATTACAAAGCCTATTACGAGCACTTGTCGTTCCGGCACGCCCCGGCAATTAGGTGCCGTCCGACGCACTTGCATCACGCGCCAATCCAGGTCCCCGATGAGGAGACCCGGGAAGCAATTGCGGGGCATTCGGAGGCGATTCACGACGCGAAACGCCAGCTGAAAATCCAGAGGCATGACCGTGAGACCCTGTTCGAGACGTTCAAGGAGGAAGATAAGACGGAGCCGTTCCGTACGAAAGTTCGGTCGGTCGTCGACACGCAGGATTACAATATCGGATCGTTCAATATTGAACAGGATGGGGACGAGGTGTCCCTGAATCGGTTCCACACCGTTCGGATGCACAGCGTTGCGGAGGCAGAAGACCTCGCAGAGTTCCTCGAGGAATTCGGTGATGAGTACATCGCCGGGGACGAGCTCCGTAATCTTGAGCTCCCGGAGGACTTTGACGAATTCCGCGACGCTCACTCCACGGTGTCACGTGAAATCAGTGATTTGGAAGACCGTATTGAGTCGGAGCGTGAGGCGCTGGATGACGAAGTGTTCGCGCTGTACGGGCTTGAGGAGTACCGTGATGAAATTCAAGAGTATCTGGATAGCTTCCTTACTGTGATTCAGTAATGTGCGCCGATAACGAGGTGGATGTGGTGAATGTCGTTGGGTCAGGGAAGCTGGGTGTCGAGTTAGACCTATACGCACTCGCTACTGACCTATCTGCTGAGACGAATTCTCAGACGAAATACGATCCGGATGAGCATACAGGGATGCATGTCCGCCTTGAGAGTGGGGCGCTCATCACGTTGTATCGGACCGGGAGTTACCACATCGTCGGTGTTGATTCCGAAAGGGCGTTGTTCGAGGCGCGGGATACATTCATTGAGGCGATGGGGAAGGTCGGGTTGGATGTCCCGAGTGGTGAGGACCCGTTTAGTGTGCGGAATTTAGTAACAACGACGAGTCTCGGGGATTCGGTGAATCTGAATGCATTGGCGATTGGACTTGGATTGGAGCAGGTGGAATACGAGCCGGAGCAGTTTCCGGGGTTGGTGTATCGCCCAACGGAATTTGACGCTGTGGTCCTCATTTTTGGGTCGGGGAAGATGGTTGTGACGGGTGTGACGAGTGTCGAGAGAGCGAAGCAGGTGCGAGAATCCGTAGCTGATGAGGTTTATCGGTTGTTAGGGTAGCTGATAATAGGCACCTCAGTCAGTTCCACGGCCCGCTTGAGCACGCTCTCGAAGAGCTGGTCGCTGAGCCGGCGTGTACCCGATCCCGCTCAGATAATGCCGCCGGTGACAAGTAGTCCGACGACGAGCAGCACCGTCGCGACTACGCTCCCCCCGGCCAGCCACTTGTTCTCCATCGTCTTCTCGTGGAGCGGCATTTCGGCGTACTCCTCGCGGAACGCTTCGAGGTTCTCCTCATCGTAGAAGTACTTCGTTTTCAACGCGAACCGTTCGGTCACTGCACAGCCCGTACAGACCGGCTCGCTTTCCAGCCGCTCCGTTTTGGTGTGGCTGGTGCAGGCGATCGCCCCACAGTTCGGACAGTACGTGTACGTCTCGTCGACGCCGCTCGTGTCACAGTGGACGCACTGATGGATGCCGTCCTCGGCGGTCACCCGTGACGGGCCTGCCGCGTAGTACTCGAAGGGGTAGGTGTACTCTTGGAGTTCGGTCGTCTGGCGAACCTCGGGGAGGTACACTGGTTCGATCGATTGGACGGAGATGTCCGAGCGGTTCGGCTCGCAGGTCTTGTTGTACGTGACGTTGTTGTCACCGGTGTAGGTCACCGTCGTCGTGTGATGCTGCTGGAGCCGCTCGACGGCCCACTCCTTGTACTCGGTTTGGGTCTGCCCGAACCGGCGCTCCTCGACGTCATCGAACACCTCCGCGAACTGCTCGGTATCGAGGTCGACCGTCGCGTGAAGGTTCTCGGTGACCAGCGTTGCGACGTCTTCGTCGACGACCTTCGGCTGCCCGCGTTCGGCGTGGGCAACGAATCGCGTCCGGTCGTTGATCCGGTGGATGATGCCCACCGACGTCTCGAAGACGGCGTTTGTGTCCGCGGTGACCGCGACCACTGGGCGGAACGTCACCGATGAGTGCGGGTCTGGGAGGTCGGCGGCCTCGATGTTCTCGACGTCGCGGAACGCCTCTTCGACGGGTGCGTCGACGTCGGCGGCCGGGTCGTACGGGCGGAGCGTCTCGTCGCAGAGAATCTCGATGCGACCGTTGTAGAGGTCGAGGCCGATCTCGTCGGCAATCTCCCGGAGGTCCTCGCCGTCAAGCAACTCGATTGGGTGCGGGTCGTCGTTCTGCTGGAGGCGGTCGGCGTACTCCTGAGCGGGATTCGTGAACCGGCCGGTCGTGACGACCATCCCGCGCTTCGGGCCGTCGAAGTCGAACGTCGCGATGGCGGAGTGGAGCTTCTGGACGACCGGCCGGCCGACCGTCCCCGTGTGCTTGCACTCGACGATGATCGCGCGCCGCGTGCCATCGACGACCTCCTCCATGATGACGTCGCGACCCTCGTCAGCCGTGCGGTCGGCCTGGCGGACGTTCTCGTAGCCGAGGTTCCGGAACACGTCCTCCATCACGTCCTCGAACTCGAACCCCGAGAGATCGTCCAGTACAGCCATCCTCAATTATGTGGACAGTACGTTGCAACTGCCAAATACGTTGCCGAACGCTACGCCGTCCTGTTTGTGGAACCCCTGAGAGGGGTGCGGGGTCACCGAACCGCCCGCGAGCAACGAATGAACGGGAATGTACCTGTAGCAAGTTCGGAATCGGTTCCAGTCGCATCGCCCGGTCAGTCCCACCGAGACACAGTCGAATACGTCGGCTTCCGTGTCGACGGCCAAGCCGTCGTCCTGAACCTCTCGGAGCATCGGCGACTCTCCCTCGAGCGCAGTCTGGACCTCGTCAACCACAGTCCGAGCGGGTTCGAATGGGGATACAGTGGTAGCGGGCCCGCCCAGCTCGCGTGCACGCTCCTCCTCGACTACTACGACGATGAGCAGTTCGCCCGTGAGCACTACATCGCGTTCCGGAATCAGGTGGTCTCACAACTGGAGTGCGACGGTGCAGCGGCGTGCTGGCACCTCACCGGCGAGGAGATCGACACCGCGATGGCGACCCTTACCGACGACGTCGTCGCGCTCGCGGACGGCGGACGGCCGTCACCGTCGCTCCCTGAGAACTGGCGAACCGTCTCTCGCCCGGACCGGCGGGTCTTCCAGCGCGCTGATCGCGACCACTACATCGTACTCGGGGATGGAAGCGACGAGTGGCTGGTCGTTCTCTGCAGCCAGGGCGACCGGGCATATCCCGCCCCGCTCGCACATCGGACGGTTGCCGAGGAGGCTGACGTGGAACAGGTAATCCGGGAACTTGCCGAAGAGAGCAACGACCTCATCGAACCCCCGGAGGGGAGTACTGATGGAGACGCTTCGACTGGCGCGAGCCACCCACCAGCTCCTCGAACGTGGTGTCGAGGCACTTGAGAAAATCGGGCGTGAACTGGAGCGATACAACGATCGGGAGGAGCTCTCCGGTGATGCTGATTAACCGTCGATTCAGATTATAGAGGAGACTCTCCTTCGTTTTCCGGTGGGGCCGTTAGCATTGCATCGAGGAGTGCTGGTTTGAGTTGTTCCAGCTTCGTGAACACCTCGCCGTTTGAGATGTACTCCACTGATTCAGGGATCACCACATCGGGGTTCTCATAACCAGCGCGCGGGCCGAAGAATAGCAACCTTGCTTTCGTTGTTGAACGAGCATATCCTTCCAGCTTTGTCAGTTTGTCATTCAGTTCATCAGCATCCGTTTCATGAGTTACTTGCGCGACAATACTCATTTCCCCAGGATGGCTCCGGCCGAGAATGTCGATATCACGCAATTCGCTACCGGGCGGAAGGTTTTCACCGATGCTATACAGCTGAAGGAAGTGCGTGTACTCCTGTCGAAGATATTCGAGACAAACAGTTTCGAGTTGCCCCGGTGCCAAGAAGCGTGCTTTTTCTTCTGCGCTAGCCTGATTTCCCAAGATCTCGGTGAGGGTGGTGGCGCCGTTATACGCTGCTTGTAGGTATTTCATATCCCCGTTGTCCCAAGTTCCCAGTGCTCCTCGAGGGAGTTTTGCCGAAAGAACCGGGTAGTCACGATACCAGACCCACCGAGAGTCCTCAAGTTGAAGGCCAGTATAGACATAGCCGTCGTCAATATCATCGATATTTTGGAAGAGTTCATAGAGAGAGCTGGAAGACTCTTCAGCACTGGTGAGGACCTCCGACTCGCTTGTACCGACTGGTACCTCTGGTGTCCCACACATTCTGACCCTCGACATCCAATCAATAGTAAGTGGGCCTGAGAGCTGTCATCTGGCTGCCTGATAGACCCAATCTTCATTCCACCTTTAAGATTTAGACTGCCAGAACCGTAGTCGGCACCCACGAGAGCCCCAGATTCCGCCCAGTCTTTGAGGACCTCTATTTTATTTCCGAGTTTTCGATGATTCTCCGTTCCAGTTTCCTCGTACCGTGCCGCACATTCGTCGGGATCTGCGGTAATTGGGGTATTCGAATAGTGAACAGCAATCAGGTCATCTTGATACAGATCTTCAATAGCGCCTGCTGTACAGCTGATTCTGTGCCGAATAAACACAGTATCAAGTTCTTCAGTCATGGTCTGAAGGTGATTCGGCGTGTCCTAATCCTTTCGCCTATACATCAGTTGGAGATCGCGAATCCAACCTTCGTGACCTAGTTCAATTAACCAACAATCAACCCATCTTGTTCGGATGTTGGTTAAGTTGAGTTTTTTGCGCCCGGGAGAAGGGCGCAGGGCGCGAGACGATGCAGTCGCACGTCGACGAGGATTCCTGAAGTGAGGTGACTGAGATGAAAGATCCAGAGTCCAGAACCATCTTCGCTGGCGTCGATGGGCGTACCGACACCGAACTACCAGAGTGGTACCGAGAGCGACACGGGGATGCAGACCCCGTGACCTTCGCTGAGGCGGTTCGTGATCTTCCGCAGGCCGTCGAGACGACCGTAGCGTACCAGAATCCGTACACCGACGAGTGGATCGAGACGGAGCGGTTCAACGCGCTCGTCGAGCCGAGTCGGGCTCGGGAGCAGGCCCGAGATGAGGACCCGGACACGGACCCGTTGTTCCACGTTCCCACTGACAGCTACTCGATCATCAACCCGGTCGACGTCTACGGGCCGCTGGAGGAGGTCCTCCGCGAGGAGACCATCGACGGGACCCCGCTGGGCGAGGTGATGTTCGGCGAGATTCGGCGCTACCGGGGCGGCGGCGAAGTCCACATGGACATCATGTTCGATGGCCTCGAGGTGCGCCTGCCCGGCCGGTCGGACCCGATCACGATGGGCGTCACGTCGGGCTACGACTTCTTCGGCGAGCACGCCGTCTACGTGGAGGGTTTCGCTCAGGATGGCTACTGCTCGAACACGATGCGCTCGCTCACCGACAAGGAGGTCATCAAACACGTCGGCGACGTGCGGAACTTCCACACCTGGTGGGAGGAACTCCTCGCACAGGTCGAACTCGTCGCCGATGACCTCTTCGAGTTCATCCGGGACGCGCAGGACATCGACCTCGACTTTTCGGAGCTCCCGTTCACCGTCACGGAGTTCTACACCCTGCTGGGGTTCCCGGACTACCTGGCCGAGCGTGCCGCTGGCGATGCAGAAGCCAATGCGGCGTCCCCCTTCGAGATCGATATGTGGACGCTGCATTCCGGTGCGACGTACGCGCTCACCCACTTCTTCCAGGGGAAAGAAGGGGCGTCTCTCGATCAGTACGTCCGCATTGCCAACGACATCCTGTTCAACCCGGAAGGCACCATCGAGCGCGTCGAGCAGGCGTACGAACAGCAGTTAGAAGCGGACGGCGACGACGGGTCGCAGGCCTCGCTGGAGGGTGAACGAGCGTTGGCGAGCATCGAGCGCGTCAGCGACGACCTGCAGGAGAAAGTTGAGCAGTTCGAAGAGCGCGAGGACGCGCTCCGGGAGCGGTTCCAAGAGGCGAATGCCTGACACCGCGTCAGTGACGTAGTCGTCTGTTCTGTTTTTCTCGCCCTGGAGGGGTGGAGGTCTACCGAGATGGAACAGTCCACGATTAGCGACGACGAGTTCCCACCTGAGAAGCGTCTTGAAGCACCGAATTACCGATTGATCAAGGCCGGTATCGCGACGATCCCGGATATGGAAACCCTCCAAGAGTGTGTTGCCTACGAGAACGCCCACCAGAATCGGACGCAGATTCTGCGCCGGCTCAAGTGGAAGGCTGAAGAGCTGCGTGAGAACGAAGAGTAAGCCCTATCTTAACCAACACAATCCGCGTGAGTTTCCCTATTGTTGGTTAACCCGCTGTGCCTCGGTTTTTCGGGCCCCTGAAAGGGTGCGGGGCAGCCAGCAGCGGCCTCGCGAGCCTAATCATGTCCCTCGAGCTGAGCTCCAGCGCCAGCACCGCCCGCGAAATCGCCGCCGCCAGACAGGCAGATTACGTGGCGTTTCTGCATCGAGCACCGTTTGTCGTCGACGCTGTCGAACTCGGCTTCCTTCCCGGGTTTCGCGAGGACTGTGGGTACCAAGAGACGCAGTATCAGAACCTCAGCCTTCCCGTTGGTATGCTCGACAACGATTTCCGAAATCCCGATCTGGAGCGGTTTGTCGACCGTTTCTTCGAGTACGAACCAGAGGTTGGGGTCATCGGGGACGTTGACGAAATCGACGACGTCGACGCCCACGTCGCTGCGGCTCGTGAGATCCAAGCGAGCTATCCTGAGGCCGAGCTCATCGTCGTTCCGAAGTCGCGGGCGGTGATCGACGCGATGCCCGAGAACCTTGTCCTCGGGTATTCACGGGGATACGCCGACCGCCTGGCCCACGAGTTCTCCGACCCAGCCGATTGGAGAGGGCGGCGCGTCCACATCCTCGGCGGGAGTCCACCCAAGCAGCTCGACGCCATTCGACAGCTGACCAGACCGACACTCACCGACGAGCCACCGGCCGACATCGTCGGCGTCGACTGGAACGGGCTGCATCGTGGCGCACAGTTCGGTGAGTTCTGGACGGCCGACGGCTGGGACGACAGCGGTCGCGACGCCGACCACGTCACCGTCCGAAAGACGGTGCGCCACAGCCTCGCCCGCGTCCGTGAGTTTTGGAGGACCCAAGGAATCTGGCCCGAAACGACACCGCAGGACGAGGGGGTGGCCGTGGAGTACGAGGGCCCGAGTCCTGCCGATCTCGAGGACGCCGCCTGTACCGAGTGCGGGACGAACGTCTGGCGAACTCGCCGCGGCCCGTACGTCGCCGAGTACGATACCGGCGCAATCTGTGGATACTGCAGCTACGAGTGCTACTTCAGCCACCGTCACCGGAACAACTTGGAGGAGATCGCCGGCGAGCAGAGCGTCTACCTCCCGCCGGCGTGATTTCGCGACCTGTTTTTCGTGCCCCCGAGAGGGCGAGGGCTTCTTCGAAAGCTCTCAGAGGTGACTACCAGTGAGTCAACAACAGAGTCCCGACAACGTCTCGATCGACGAGATCCCGGTCGATATCGACAACACGCAATCAGCGGAGGTCGATTCCGCCGACGTCCCTGACGAAATCGAATCCATCACCCGTGGGCTCGCCGGTGAGCAGCCGCCGACGAATCCGCTGGTCGTGCTGAAAGCGGCCCGGTGGTGGTACATTCACGGCAATGGCGGCACGGATCCCGCCTTCCAGTGGGCCATCGAGTGGGCACGTCATCTTGCGACCGACACGCCTGGTGACGTCGAGCGGTTCGACGAGTTCCTCGAGTACCTCGTCTCGGTTGGCTTTGCGGACGAACGTCACGAGCTCCGCTGACCGACAGAGCGGTTTTTGAACGCCCCTGAGGGGTGCGGGGCGGTCTGAACAGACGCAGTCGCCGTGAACTTGATTCGGTGAACACAATGGCTACGACTAGTGACTCGTCGGTCTCCTTCGACCAGACCGACACGCGATCAGACGAGATGAACAGTACCATCGAACAGTGGATCGACGACCTCGTCGCCGGCGTCGACGACGCGCAGGCCAGCGAAGAGTTCCAAGAGTGGCTCGATGTCCAGAGTCGTTTCCACGACTACTCCTACCGGAACACGCTCCTCATCAAGCGGCAGTGTCCCGAGGCGAGCCGGGTGGCGGGCTACCGGACGTGGCAGGAGGAGTTCGACCGCCACGTCAAGGAGGGTGAGTCGGCCATCTGGATCTGGGCACCGATCATCTCCAAGCAGTGCCCGGAGTGCGAGAATTCGCCGAGCTACCATGAGGACAGCGACTGTGACTACGATGAGACGCCGCCCGAGGAGTGGTCCGATGGCCTGGTCGGATTCAAGCCTGCGCCGGTGTTCGACGTCTCGCAGACCGAAGGCGAGCCGCTTCCCGACCTAGACACTGAAGCAACCGGGGACGCCGGCGACCTCGTCGAACAGTTGACTGTCGCCGCTGACGACCTCGGCGTGACGGTGCGGATCGTTCCAGCCGAGGAGTGGACCCACGGCGAGGCGAAGGGCATCTGCGAACAGCTGAGCCTCGTCGACGTCCAGCCGCTCGTCGAGGTGCGCGATCGGGAGAATGAGGCCGACCTCGCGCGGACGCTGATTCACGAGTACGCCCACGCCCTGCTCCACTTCGACGTCGACGACGACACCGAACGGTCGAAACGCGAAGTCGAGGCCGAAGCCGTCGCGTACGTCGTCGGGCGGTACTGCGGGCTCGACACGAGCGGATCGGCGTTCTACCTCGCTGCGTGGGAGTCGGACGATCCCGAGGTCATTCGCGAGCGGCTCGGACGGATCAGTCGGACGGCAGAGGAACTCATCGACGTCCTCGAAGAGTAACCCTCGCGCTTCACTTGCGGAACAGTCCTACGAGTAGCATCAAACCAGCAGCTCCTATCGCGAAAGTCGTTTGAACTGCAGAGAAACCCCCGCGAAGTGCCATTCGAGTATAATTGGGATTTGAATGGTAGAGGTCGCTCGCCATCCTAATTATCGCATCAACTAGTGGAGCCAACACATCAAATACCAGCGCCTTTCCAAAATTCACCCCTGCTTGACCCAGTCGGTACGCAACCGTCACCAAGAAATTCGCCTTCCCCGTCAGGAAATGGCGGTTTGAAGGTGTGACGTACTGTCCCCTTCCGTTGGTCGGGTTAAATGGCCATTTTGCGAACTTCACAGCCTCAGTAAACAGCGATGCCACAAACGCGATAAGTCCCCGAATCATCTTGTGTGTTATGTAGTAACTAGTAGCACATTAAATTTCGTTCTCAAAAGGCACCAAGCCAGACGGCTAAGTGAGCCAGATCAATTCTCTATGTCATCATTGGCTTCCAGTTTCTGGAAGTTTTTCTGCGCCCGCCGAGGGCCGGAGGCGCGTTCTTACCTCCGTCGAATGATGACTGAACCCTATCTCACGACGGTCCTCGAGGAAGCTGAGCACGCTGCCGAGCAGCATGACCAGGTCGCTCGAACGACAGACAACCAAGCCCACGAGTACCTTCGATACGCCGTCCTCCGGGTGCTCGAAGGCGAGGCGGAACACCTCCCGGCGGACTGGACGCCGATCGACGGCGTGACCGTCGGCTACGGGAGCGACGAGGCGATGTACAATAGCTGGGGCTCCAGCGAAGACTGGTGGGAGATCGTCCCGCCGCAGGTGGCGTGTACCCGCTTCCGGGTGTTCTTCCCGGACGACCACCAGACGGTTCCCCGCGACATCGTCGACGTGATGGCCGCGCTCGGTGCCTGGCGCGTCTGGACTGGGTGCGCAGCCGCCTGTGGCTCCTACGACCATCGCGAGCGCCGCGAGGTCCACTACCTGTGGCCGGAAGGCCATCCGGTGGAGGAACTGCTCCACGAGCGGCTCAGTGGCCCTGTGGAAGCCGTCGCTCCGGACGGGGGTCGAACGGGCGACGTTCGCGACCGACTGGTCGTCGACGAGAACGCAGAGTCACAGGACGATCTCGAGCCCCGCACGAAGCGTGCTGTCGCCGAAGCGATGGACGTCTCACTCCTCTCGAAAGGTGGCCGCTACGAGGTGCGGTCCGCGTCCGGGAACCGGTACGAAGTCGACGTCATCGACAAATCGTGTACCTGTCCCGACTGGCAGCAGCGCTCACCCGAGGGGGGCTGCAAGCACCTGCGTCGCGTCGATCACGAGATCAAACGGGGCCGCGTGCCCCGACCAGACGGCCGCCTTCCTTCCCCGTAGGGCGACGATTGAGCTACTCCACAGGACGGACCGTGTCGCCATCTCGTTGGACCCGGTCGAACGTTGAGAGATACGCAATCCGGTCGTGAACCTCGTCGGTATCCAGCTCCAGTTCGGAGGCCAGTTCGTCGACGGTCATCGGCTTGTCGAGTGCCTGGAGGACTTCGAGCCCCCGGTAGTACCTGTTCGTGAGTTCCTGGACGCGGGCCTCGATCGGCGTGGTCACTCCGTACCGCTCCTCGAGTTCGACCAAGGCCTCGTTCGCGAACGTGGCGAACTGATCGTCCCCCAGGCGTTCGATCTGGGCTTCGAGTTCAACCCGGACGACGTCGTAATCGAGGCCGGCCTGCACGAGCATATTCATGTCCTCGATGTCGTCGTCGCGGCCTGCGATTGCCTTGAACAGGAAGATATCCTCGTTGCTGACCAGCCGGACCGTCAGTCGATCCGTGTCGAGGAACGGCTCGCTGCGCTCTTGCATCCCGTCGGTGAGCACGAGCTTGTTCGCGACTTGCTGGTTGAAGATGTCGAGGCGACACCCATCGTCGTTCTCGACGCAGCTCGTCGCCCCCAGCGCCCGGTAATCTGGATCCAGGGATTGAACCTCCGCATACCCGAGATCCATCAGGACGGCCCACAGCTGACCGTACGCGTCGCCATCAGGGACGGCTGGGTCGATATCTTTCGTCGCCCCCTTGAGGTCGCGCAGTGACATCGCACCACCACCGATCAGGAATACCGTGAGCGGTTCAGATAGGCCATCCCCGATCCGCTGGAATTCGTTCTCGATGTACTCGCGTCCGAATGTTGGTCTCATTGTGGTAGTGGCACCTCGTAGTCAGCCGCCAGCTCTTGGAACTCGTCCCACTCCGGGAGCCGGTCGTCGTCGACCTCGTCGTGCGTCTCGAGGTAGCGGAGCAAGGCGTCGATTTCGTCTTCGAGGCCATACTTCGCCGCCTGCTCTCGGAGGTCCGCCTCGTCGACGTCGACGTGGCTGAGCAGGAGGAGACAGTACGAGCGGTGACGGCTGCCGTCGTCGATCAGCAGCATGTGACAGCAGAGCTCCGCCGGCGAGACTGCGTCGAGGTTCTCGGAGTAGACGTAGTAGCGGTGGCCGGTAAGCAGGAACTGGAGGTCAAAGGCCGCGAATCGAGCGAGGCCAGTTTCGTGGAATCCCTCGGCGTCGATCTCCGTCTCAGCCTGGGCGAGAAATTCGTCGTAGTCCTCCCAGAGAATCGTGCCCTTCGGGGCAACGGCTTCGAGGCGATGGCGATGGAGATGGTGTGTGAGTTCACGGGCGAACTCGTGGAGGCGGTCGAAGTCGGCGTTGAACTCGTAGCGGCCGTCGGCCGTCCCGACGAGCCCACGGTCGCGAAACCGCTTGAGGACCCGGTTGACCGTATTGCGGTAGTTGTCGCTCCGGTCGGCGATCTCGGAGACGGTTCGCGGCTGGTCGAGGTAGTACAGCACCTCGAGTGCCTTCCCGGTCAGTAGATCGGGGAAGTCGATATGGGAGTGCTGGCGGACGAGGTCCTGGTACCGTTCGACGGCGCGAGTATCCGACGGGACGACTCGTTTTCGGCGGCCGTCGCGTTCCGTGTAGACGAGCCCCTTCTCGACGAGGTCGGCGACGGCACGAGAGAGGTAGCTCTCGCTGTGGTCGAGTTTCGTCGCGAGTTCGGAGATCGTGTCGCCGCGGTCGACCGTGGCGAGGACCTCGAGTTCGATGCGCCGGAGCACGGTGTAACATAGTACGAAACTTGTATATAAAGAAGTTTCGAGTAGTGTTACATCCAGCAATCGCGAGAACCGTCCCCATCGTCTTAACCAACAAAACTATGGACTCGTGGGTCGTGTTGGTTAACACGAGAGTAGCCGATGTCCTACGAACCCCCGACCCCACCGGCGAACCTCCCGACGGAGATCGTCCACACGCTCAATGAAGCCACACCGGAGCATCTTCGAGACGTTGCCAGCTACGCCGAGGCGTTGGCCGAATACAAGGAGCGTGAAGCTCGTCTCGAGGAGGAAGCGGACGACGCCGACGTCGAGGCGCGCCCCGATGACCTCCCAGACGACGTGCCGGCGAAGGCGACGATCACGATCAAGGAGATCAACGACAACCGCTACTACTACTGGCAGTGGCGGGAAGGCGATTCGGTGACGTCGAAGTACAAAGGGCCGGTGAATCCCAACGAGTAGACGAGATGGAACTGTAGCCTGATGTTTGTTTCAACGTGATTCGTAGCGTAGCAGATGACACCCCCCAGAGTGTGAATGGGATCGGTTTACCCGACACCCCTCGGTGTGAATGGGCTATCAACCGCCACTCTCTAACGAGACTTCACGCCGAGAGAAGACAGAGCAACACGCGGATAGATTACGCCTCGTTTACCCCCACACCCCTCAGTGTGAATGGTCCACCACCCAGGGTACCGCGATTAAGAAGTCCTTAACAGCAGAAGTCCTCTCACCGTAGGGAAGGTTTTCGCCTCAGTGACGAAGCGTCGGCTTCGGCACAAGGCCTTGCCTTTTAGAATACGTCTACTCGGAGGACTGTTTAGACTGTAGTATAATAAAGATAACTACAACTGCGGTGCGGTGCAGTAGCGGACCGGGTCAGCTACGGTGGCAGGACTTGTAAGCCGCTCTCCGTGCCGGTAATGGGACCTCAGACGGACGACACAGCTTCTACGGGTCAAGTCCTGCTCCGTCTTTACTACTGCCCTGACCTATAGGGGACCATTCACACCGAGGGGTGGGAGGGTCACCATCCCATCAACGTCTGGAGTTCCGGCGTTGAGTTGATCAGTCCAGTTCGTGTACTCTCCACGTCTCCTTGGAGCGAATACGACCTGAACTTCCCTGATCTCCGCCTTCCTTCTTTTTCGATTCGAGAACTCCTGTCGTCACGTGCTTGTTCAGAAGCTCAAGCGCACGATTGTACCCCTTGGGTTCTACTTCGACGTCCCGTGCTACTGTTTGGTAAACCTCGTGAATCTCTGACGTCCGGAACCATTCTTTCTCCGGGTTATTCCGGTCAAGACGTGTGAGAGCAAACAAGAGTAATTTCCCGGACAACGGAGTCCCTTTCACCATCTCCATAAAGAGCTCAACTTCGACGAGTTCGTCAGCTTCGAAAACGTGATTCGCGGTCACAATATCATCGCCTTCTTCGTCAGCGATCTCGCCCGCATTTCGGAACAATCGGACTGCCCGTCGAGCGTCACCGTGTTCTTCAGCTGCGAGTTCAGCTGTGGTTGGAATCACCTCGTCATCCAGGACACCGTCGTAAAATGCGTCCCGTCGATTTTCGAGGATTGCAATGAGCTGGTCTTCTTCGTATGGCGTGAACGTTCGGTGTTCTGGCTGGAGAGTCGATTGAACCCGTGACTCGATTTCTCCTTTGAATTCGATGTCGTTCGAAATCCCGATTGTAAGGACTGGGAAGTCAACGTCGTCTTTTGATTGTGACCGTGATAGCGTGTAGAGGACCTCGTTGACTTCTCCGTGCTTGTCGATTTCATCGATGATGACGACAAGACCGCCAGAAAACTCCCGCTGAACAACTGGCCACAATTTCTGATCCCGATAGTGCTCGGCTGAGAGGCCCTGATAGGGGACATCAAGCGGGTTCTCTGCTTTCGCGTTTACCTGCTCTGCGATCTTTCGGAAGGTGGAGGTATACGTAGAGATGGGGTCTGGGTTGATGTAAGCAGTAACGATGGGGGAGTCCGTTCCTGCAGTTGCTGCTTCGAGCCGTTCGCAGACGTGTCTTGCAACTAGTGTCTTCCCCGTCCCGGTTTCTCCCCACTCCAGAACGTTATCCGGGACGCTGTTTGTCCGCATCTTCCGGAGATTCTTGGCCAAGAACGTGATATGGTCGTCTCGGCCGACGATTCGATTGGCGTCAGGAACGTTATCGATCTCGAGCAACCACGGTTTCTCAAAAATATCCGATTCGTCTTCGCTATCCCCCTCGTCGATATTTAATATCTCGTCGACGGTTGTTTGCGTGGAATCATTGTTTGGCATGGGCGGACCAATTCGCCCCATTCACAAATAGGTTGTCCACCCTCGGTGTGATTGATTCCCTCCATTCACACTCCGGGGGGTGTTACATAGACCAAGGCCCCCCAGAGTGTGAATGGGATCGACCTCGTCGCCCACTTGTGGTTTTGCTCGCATCAAGTGACATCTGAGCCTACTCATCCGTTCCGGGCTGCTGTGAACTCCGTCAGCTCCACCTCTCGTGTCTCTGCGAGTCTCCGTCGAATGTCTGTACGAGCCCACCCGAGCGGTGAAAGCACGCTCTCGACCGCTCTGATCAGCTGCGTCTCGTAGTACGAGGCGTCGTAGGTCTCGATCTCCTCGTGGGCGAGGGCGACCCGGTCTCGCGAGGATTTCTCGTCGTCGACGACCACGTACTCGATATCCTGCCCCGGGTGGACTGCCAGTTCCTGCTCGCGAGCCCGTTTCAAGGCGGCCACGTTCTGGGTATTCTGTGAGTAGCCTTCCAGGGGCTTGGAGACACGATTCCGCTCGACGAGGCGCTCCACTGCTACGTTGCCCGCCTGCAGTTCGTCGATTGCTCGTTCGAGCCGTCCGAGCACCGCGTCCGGTGACCGCGTGGCATCGAGCTGGTCGAGACAGTCCCGCTGGATGTCCACGATGAACGGCGGGGTTGAGCGCTGCCGGGCTTCGATGCCTCTGACCTTGAAGTCGTCGTCGCCGGCGACCTTGCCGAAGTACTTCGTCAGCGCGCCGGCGTCGCTCTCGCGCTGCGGAACGAACGCCACCCAGTCGTAGTGGGCCTCGTGTTCGAGCCGAATCTCGACGCGTTCCGTGATCTCCGTCGCGAGCGTCCCGAGGTCCTCGCGGTCCTCGTCGTCGACGTCAGGGTCCGGCGTCACCCAGATGGAGTCGACGATGCCGTGGACGACGCGCCAGCCGCCGGCTTCCAGCCGCTGTTTCGCCGTCAGCAGAATCTCGCGAGCGAACGCGTTGATTGCTTCGTGGCACTCGATTCGGCCGAATTTCGCGTTGCTGAACCCTTGATAGCCGAAGCAGGCGACGAGGATCCACTTCAGCGCTCCCGACCGTCCCTCGAGTTCCGCCAGCCGGTCCTCGTCGGGGTTGTCCCGTTCCTTCTCGCGACGGATGGCCGCCTTGATCTCGTCGCGCGCGTCGATGATCGGCTGTAGCACGTCGACGAGGTAACCCCGCTCGTCACAGATCGAGTACCCGAGGCCGGGGACGTCCTCGCGGTCGCTGTGGCACTCACACCGGATGACGTCCGGCGAGACGTTCCGGGTACAGATGATGTTCGGGTACAACGAGGAGAAGTCGAGTTCGTGGACGTTCTCGTGAAGCCCGACCTCGGGCGCGAAGATGAAGCCGCCGCGGTCGGCGTCGTGGAGCGTCCCCATCGGTTTGTAGAACTCGTGGCGCCAGGAGTTCCATGGCACGAGGACGCCGCGGTCGTGGGCTTCACAGATCTGGATCGCCGTGAGCACGTTCCCGATCGACGCCCATGCGAGCTCCTGGACGGGCTTGTTCGAGCGCGACACGAGGTCGAGGACGCCCTCGAGGTTCGTCTCCCCGTAGAAGAACGTGTTCGATTCGTCGATGATCGCCCGGCCGGGCACGTTGTACCGCGCCGGTGAGTGACCGACGCGGCCGTAGCTCGAGTACGTCGACCGGCTCGCGAGTTGCTGGTAGTCGACGTCCGGCCACCGACTCAGCGAGAAGCCGTCGACGCCGGCAGCCGTCGCCATCTCGTACAGAGTTGGGACGATCTCGCTGGTTGAGCAGACCAGGACGTCCGGATCGTGTGCGTCGAGCGCCCCTGGACGGCGGTCAGGAGATCCGTCGGCGAGCCGGTAACAGTATCGCCGGCGACAGACAGCTCCCCATAGATGTCGTTGCTCGTTTCGGTCACCGGAACGCTGAGCCGGAGCGTCGACAGCTCGCTCGCCGGCGTCGGATCGGCGTCGGTCTCCAGACAGTACCGGAACTCTCGCGAGAAGTCGACGTTGAAACAGGCGAGATCCCCGACTGGATAGTCCGACAGCTGGCGCGCTTGCCGGGCGAGTGGAGTGACGCGATCGATGTGGGCAACGTCGACTGCGAGAACGGCCTCCTCGTCTCGTCGAAAGCCGGGGCGTCGCGCAACCATCTCGGTCGCGACG
Organism: Salinibaculum sp. SYNS191; assembly: GCF_037338445.1. Lineage (NCBI taxonomy): Archaea > Methanobacteriati > Methanobacteriota > Halobacteria > Halobacteriales > Haloarculaceae > Salinibaculum > Salinibaculum marinum. Next base: position 101,356 of record NZ_CP147839.1, on the reverse strand, counting down.
ACGTCCGGGTGCTGGTCGTACACCGACTGGAGCGTTGTGAGGTCGAGGTCGGTCTCTGGGTCGCGAGCGGCGACGTAGAAGCGTGGGGTGTAGTCTTGGCGCTCGGTCGCGACGGCGCCGTCGGCGGTTGCCTCCCACTCCAGGACGCGGCCGTCGTCCAGAAAGTCGATACTGAACGGCATCGTCACGGGTTCGCGTCCGGTGGGCCACTCTCTTGATCATCGCTCGCTGTGACTGCGGCTTCGAGCTCCTCGAGGCGTTCCTCGTGGTCGTCGAGGCGGGCCTCCTGTTCGAGATCGATGCTGAGCAGCGCCGGCAGCAGCGGATTTTGGTGGTTCAACAGCCCGCTCGCGTCGGCGTGCTCGCGGGCGTACTCGAACAGCTGGTCAAATCGTGGCTGGTCGCGACGCCGCAGTGCCCGGCGGAACTCTGCCCAGCGCTCTTCGATAGCCCGGAGCGCATCCCGGTACGTCGGGTTTGTGCGCCCCATCGCTATCGGCCTCCTGTCCCGGTCGCGGTCCACGCATCGAGCAAGGGGTCCGTAGTGGCCGCCACCGTCTCACCGTCAGCTGTGACGCCTGTCCCGACACCCTCCGGAGTCGGCGTCGACGGCGTCGACGTTGTCGGTTCCACGCCGACCTGCGTGGCGCGTGCCGCGAGCAGCTGCCGCCAGTACGCGAACGTCGTCTGGTAGTACGCGCCGTCGTCGACGGGATAGACGAGCGTCTCGAAGTCTTTGCCGACGACCCGTGGCCCCATCCGAGTCTGCTCGCACTCCAGGTGGTGGTCGGCGACCGTCGCGACTGACTCGGTGAATTCGTTTCGTTCGTTTCGCGTAACGAGCACCGGGATGTCGTACCCCTCGGCGTAGGTTGCCAACCGAGCGAGAGTTCGAGCCTGAAGGGTTCCCGCGTGGGTTTCGCCGAGGATATCGTCGGCGCGGTACTGGACGTCGACGGCCGGCGCGACGATGAGGGCGGGCGTGTGGGGCGACGTGTCCTCGTCACGACTCGGTTCCCCTCGACCGGCCGTCCCGGCGTCAGTGGTGGACATCTGGATCGACTTGTTCACTGCCGTCGGGAGATTACAGACGGCGCCGTAGTGCTGGTAGGCGGTGAATCCGCGGGCGACGTGAATTCGGTTGAGCAACCGTTGACTGGGCGCGATCTGGGCGAGTGTCGTCGTCGCGTGACCATTTGCGTCGACCCAGAAGGCGGGCCCGTCGTGCAGGAGGAGATGGTCGAGTACGAGCGACTGCAGGATTGGGACGCCGCGGCCTCCCTCGACGTCGAGCAGCGTGATGCCGTCGCCGAGTGACGGCAACAACATCTCGTCCGTAGTCGGATCGGCCTGGTCAGCAAGGGACCGATTGCGGTCAGCGCCCCGTGTCGGCTGGTCCACCGTCAATCGGTTCGACGTTGAGTGTTCTCCCATACTAGATTAGTTGTCTACGTTCCCGATAAGCCGCGGCGTGTCGCTTCCGCGTTTCAGGAAACTCGATGTGATCCCCTCCAATCCCGGTACAGTCCCGAGTAGTCTCCGTTTGGATCCTGTTTCCGAGAATAGTTCCTGAATCGAGCGCACTTCGTGTTAACCAACACCCGGCCGTATCGACGGCGGTGTGTTGGTTAAACCTGCCCAGCTGCAGTCTCGAGCCTGACTGCTCGGTATGTTAATGCTCAACGCCACGTTGGAAGAGGTGCTCTATGAGCTATCCACGAACCCACGTCGACCACCGAAACCCCGATCACCACGAGTCAATGCACCCAACTCGAAATATCGTGAACGCCCACGTTGTCGCTGGGGAGTTCCTCACTTCACGATACCACGATGCGCTTCAAACTGTTCTCCATCCCCTCGGCGAATCTCTGGACACCAAAGACCAACATGCGCTCAACGACCTTGGCATCGTCCATGCTAATGGTTCCTTGAACGAGCTTTCCCCTATCGTTCGTACATACGTCAAACTCGACGAGTATTGGACACGCACCCATCGTACTGCGCTCAACGAATTATTCGATGATCGACGTGCTCACGTCCTGAGTTGCTGTACACGGTTCCTTTCTGAGTTCTCTCGACACACACTCGAAGTCGAATCTGGCCGTTCCGGAACTGCGCTGGATACTACCCTTGCTCCACTCCTCGAAAGCGGATTTCTCTCACACACAGATGATGAGAAAACGCCATATTCTGTTGATGAACACCACGCGCTATATCGACCGACTGAACGGCTCTTCGACGCACTTCTTGACCAAGCAGCTGTTCTCTGTGAGCTTCTGCCGCCGACAGAGCTCTAATCGTACGATTCAGAGTCTTTTCGCCTCTGTGGGATCCTCTTGGTCACATACCATCTGCGGTGAAACAGCCGATAAGTAGGCTTGCGAAGTGACCGCTCCTGTCTTCCCAGTTTCAGATGTGTTCAGAGTACGGTGCAAGATGCAGGACGCATAGTCAGCACAATGTTCTGGAGGCCTTGTAGCGTAGTTAAATGATGATTGCTATACCTTCTTGTTTCTGGCACGACCGACTTCCACAAGAACGGGTCACTGGCTGCTATGGACGATATTGAGCGCATTCAGGCGTACATCCTCGGTCGGCTTGATCGGGAACCGCAGGAGAAGGCGGACGTCATCGACGAAATCGACGAGAATCGTGGCGACGACCGTGATACCATCGAATTTGCGTTCGAGGATCTGATCGATCGAGGTCGGATCCAACCCGACGACGAGGATCCACCGACCTACTCTCTTACTGACGCCGGCGAGGTCAAGATGCTTTTCGAAGGACCAGCGGTGATGCTGGCGATCGACTTCGTCGGCGTCCCAGACAAGAACCAGTTGGATGCCTATCTTATGGACCTATACGAGGTGGAAGAGACACCGGAGGAGATGACGACGGGGGGAACGGGTACACTCCCGCTCACCTCGCAGGAATGGGGCGAAATAGAAATGGATCGGGACGAGTTCGACTCTCTCAAACTGACGGTGCTCCAGTTCAACTCCGTCCCGCTCGGCTATCACATCGTCCTCTCCGGAAAGCTGACCTCGGACCACTTCGACGCCATTTGGGCCGCGGACCAGGATGCAGGTTTAGCGCCGGCCCGTGACGCGATCCGCGAGGTATGGAGTGACATCTTCGACGGGTTCTCGCTCGGCCTCGTCTCCAGCCATGATGACCCAGTACGGCTCGTCGGGAGGAACACGCCGATAACCGTGTCCACTCTCAAATTAGGGTTAAGCGTCAACGAAGCCTTGACTGGCTCCCGCGACGTCACGGATCATCAGCGTCTCTACCGCTCGTACGCCTCGCACTTCGGAGGACACGGATTCTTCGAGATGCTGGATATCGATCCATTATCCTCCAAGTCGGTGATCCCACAGGCGGCGAACGCGGTGTGTATCGTCGGTTCAGGGAGTGAGATGTCGCCCGATAACATGACGTACCATAGTTCCTATACCATGATCGAGATCTCTGACCAGCTGGTGCTTGATGAAAACACGCAAACTCCGCCTTCAGCGCTTTCCCTGAGTTCGGACTTTTTTGTCCGGTTCCTCCCGTTGCTCTACCTCTTCAACTGGTTCAAAGACAAGCGATTGGAATTCTGGGAGTTGAACGAGTCGGTCCGGGAGCTCTCCCTGTCGCAGATAGATGCCGGCGGCAGTATAGATGACGTCCAGGATGACATGGAGCACCTGATCGATGCCGACTTGGATTTCACAGAGACGTACTCGCGGGTCCTGTTCCACCAGCAGATCGCGGAGAACTATTTCGAATATTTGACCGACTGGTTCGAGCAGCGCGACCACGGTGAGATTCCTGTCTCGGATATACGGCGGATCGACGATACGGAAGAAACTCAAGGTGTGTTCACGACCATTCTGGATGATATCGTCGACGAAATGGAGTTGGTCGAGGAGAACTATGAAGGTCTGTTTGACCGGTACTCGGTGACTGCGACCAGCTTGAATCGGCTGTTGTCGTACCAATCGTCGGCAACGAACATCCAGATTAACAACACGGTGAAGTGGCTGACGGTGGTCTTGGTATTTCTGGCGTTGTTCGGCGGCTTCGGCGGATATGATATCGTGGCAGATCTGGCAACGCAAGCCTATGAACGCGCTGTAGAATTAGCTGGACACCTACCGTTCTAACCCGTGAAATCTTTCGTCTGTACTTGTCGATTGTCCCCAAATATAAAATCAAACGAGGGAGCAACAGCACCACACCTTCACATTTCCAGATACGTTGAAGACTCTCCCAGTTGGACTGGGAGGTATGTGTGGCCGAAACTCGCTCTTCATCGACCAAGCAGACCTCGAGGCTCGCTTCGATGCCGAGGTCGTCGCGGACGGCGGGTACACACCCCGATACAACATCGCGCCTGGCGACGACCTCCACATCATCACGAACGAGGCTTCCGACGAGATCGACGCCTACCACTGGGGGCTGATTCCGTTCTGGGCGGACGAACCCGAGGAGGGCATCATCAACGCTCGCTCCGAGACTGCCGACGAGAAACGCGTCTTCGAGCGGGCGTGGGAATCACGTCCTTGCCTCGTCCCCTCGTCTGGGTTCTACGAGTGGCAATCGCCGAACGGCGGGTCGAAGCAGCCCTACCGGATTTACCGGGAGGACGACCCCGCATTCGCGATGGCTGGGCTCTGGGACGTCTGGGAGGGCGACGACGAGACGATCTCGTGCGTCACGATTCTCACGACGGAGCCGAACAACCTGATGAACTCAATCCACGACCGGATGCCGGTCGTCCTCCCAAAGGACGCTGAGTCCGACTGGCTCGCCGCAGACGCGGACACCCGCAAGGAACTGTGCCAGCCGTACCCGAAAGACGATCTGGACGCCTACGAGATCTCGACGCGGGTCAACAACCCCGGCAACGACGATCCCCAGGTCATCGAGCCGCTGGACCACGAGCAATCGGGCCTCGGCGAGTTCAGTTCCTGATAGCTGACGGGATCACGGTCACTGCATCGGCGACGCCGCCGCTGAATCGACGAGCGAGTACTCTCGATCCCGACTCGTCCCCTCCGCCTCGAGGAGGTTGTACTGCTCCATCTTCGAGAGGTACGTGCGGATAGTCCGCTTCGTCCGTGGGTCATCGACGTCCTCGGTATAGCGCTCGTGAATCTCGCTCGGCCCGACCGGGCCGTGCTCGCGAACGATGTCGTAGACGACGCGCTGGTGCGGGGTGAGCGAGTCGAGGCTCTTCTGCTTGATTTGGGCCCGAGCATCCTCGGCGGCATCCAGGAGAATGTCGTCGGTGATGCGCTCGTGGTTCTCGCGATCAGCCTTACCGGCGGCCGTTCGGAGGATACCGATTGCGAGGCGGGCGTCGCCGGCGGCCGCGTCGGCGATTCGATAGAGTTGGTCGTCGGTGATGACGTCATTGTCGAGCCCCCACTTTGCCCGCGCACTCAGGATATCGTACAGCTGCTCGTCGTGGTACTTGTCCATCCGGACGTGTTCGCTGGAGCGCAGCCGGCTCACGAGCCGGTCGTCGACGCGGCTGAACAGCTCCTCTTCCTTGTTCGCTATGCAGATGATCGCGAATTGCGGGAGGCTGTGGAGGTCGTAGATGACGCTGGGGTCTTCGAGCTGGTCGACCTCATCGAGGATGACGACGGTTCGCGGGCCATCGTGTTGCTGGAGGCGGTCGACGAGTTCGTCGTGGGGCGTCGACTGCCGGTGGATGTCGATGGTTGCACCGAGGTCGTCGAGGATCTGGTAGAGCGTGCGGAACCGGGTGTAGTTGCGCCAGCAGTTGACGTAGGTGGTCTCGACATCGAGGACCTCCTCACGTAGGCGTTCGGTGACGAATTTTGAGATGCACGTCTTGCCGGCGCCGCTGGGTCCGGTGACAATAGCGGTGTCGGCGGGTTCGCCGTTCGTGATTGGCTCGAGGACACTGGAGAGGTGGTTGACTTCGGCGTCGCGATGCTCAACTTCCCGAGGAACGAACCCGGCCCGGAGGACGCGAGCATCGCGAATCATCTGTCTCTGACAGACTGATTTCGGGTCAGGTTACAAAAGCCTGACCGGGTTGTTTCCGGAAACTCCTATGATAGTACCATCGTGAGTACCCAAAAACCTACGCTGTATCCCGATTTGTGTTCATGGAAAGTCGAGGCTTCCGGAAACTTCCGGAAACTCATCCTCCACTACTGATTTGACACCAAGTGAGTGATTTCTCTTTGACCCCCGAACGACGGGGTGCCGGAGAAATGGTCATTATGATCGAGTGACAAGCAAATCTAATACAGCCATCGACTTCGATGCCATATCTTGGAGTTCTAAACGGAACACGGGTAATCCCACCGCAAGTAGCCGACGGCACGTCTGTTACTTGTCCTGCGTGCGACCAACCGATGGCCGTTGTACGGTCTCACGAACGAGGTTCTGCTTTCATTTCCCGTCATTTTCGGCACCACGAACAGGAGGGTCGTTCTGAGATGGGCCAAACTGCAGGTCAGGCAACCTTTGCTGATCTTGTAGATGTCGGCGAGTGCCCTGGTGAATCGGACGAACATATGAAAATGAAGTCGATTGCATATGCTCGATTGGAGCACGATTTCCCCGATGCGACAGTTGAGCTTGAATCCGGTATCGACGGCCGAATTGCGGATGTCCTGCTCACATTCGATACTCCCCGAGAGCCCCATGGAAGGGGTATCGCGATAGAGGCTCAGTATCGGAATCAGGGCAAAGATATCGAGGCAGTCACTGACCATTATCTACAGCGTGACTATAGCGTTGCATGGCTCAATGAGGGCGATTTCTCAGAGTACGATGTTGATCTCTCCGGAATACTGTCTGTCTGGCCCTATGCGCTTCCGTCGCGGTCTGATATGGAGGGGTACCCGGAAGTCATCAGATGGCTCTGGCAAGAGAAGTCGCCCTCTGTTTCGGTAGAGATCCCTGTACCCGGAGAATATTGGGCTTCATTCGATAAGTCGGATGAATGGGTGACCGTTGCTCAACAAGATCTCCGACGGAAGGGGCGCGCTTGGGCGACTGTTTCTCGCTCACCAACGGGTCAGCTAACTCTTCAGCTTGGAAAGAAGGACTGGGGCTGGGACGGAGATACCCACCGTGTCACCGTTCAGCTTGAAGAATCGGATACCGAGGAACTCCGGTCATTCACTAATAACTTGGAACGGCTGGCATTTGGGTCGGATCGTCCGACTGAGGCAGATCGGGAACGCCCTTGGCATGATTTGACAACGGCTTGGTTCGCCGGTTCCCCCCGTGTTACCTCCTGGCTCTCAGCTTCCCTCTCCCCCGATGACGACGTAGTCCTCTCGTTAGGAAAGAAACACCCGAAGGAAACCGATCGCGTTAGTGTACAAATTGATGAAACTGCGACTCAGGCTCTAAATGAGCTCACTGATCTCCTTGAGAGGGCTTTCGAACTGGAAGCTTGATTGCGGTTAGAACGGTTGGTTCTCGAGGATGTGCTCCATAATGAGCTGCTCCCGAGCATTAACGAATTCCTCAAAGGTCATCTCCTTGGCGCCCTCTGGGATATGGTGAGTCTGCTTGTAGTCGTCCGTTCGGGAGTTCATCCAGTCCTCGAAGTCGTCATCGGATTTCATCTTGTTCGTCTTGTCGATCAGCAACTGGAGGTTCCCCACTCGGTCGGCATCTGCCTCCTCCGGGAGTACCGACTTCGGGATAATGTGGTCGATATCGTAGTCTTTGCCCCGTGCCGGTTCATCGGGATAGTGCGACAGCTGCAGAAGGAACTCGATGTCGCGCTTCCCGTACTGGAGCTCCTCGAAAAGCGTGGTCAACTTTTCTTCGGTGAAACGGAGGGAGGTTCCGTAACTGGATGCCACTTCATCACTGATCCGCTCAAGTGGGAATTCCGAGGTCTCCTCTTCCTCTCGGATAACATCCCGGACGAGTTCTGCGATCTGGTTCGATGATTGGCTGGTGAATCCGTTGAGTCGGGCCGCACAGATATAGTAGAGAATGTCACGACGCCGCCCGCGTCCTTTTATAGAGGTCGAATCGAGCGAGGGATTCTCGTTCTGGTAGAGGTAGTAGGCGATAGGTGTGTAGAGGGCGGGACTGAGGATGTAGGTCACCGTCGGATAGTAACTGTTCAGAAGCTCAGCGAGTTGTTCCATCGTGTTCGAGAACGTATCGGTAAGCCAGATCTCCTTCAGATTCCGCAGCAAGTCGAGTGTGTAGTTGTCGAACCGATACTGGATCTCGTTGCCGTTGATTGCGAGCAGTACCTTCTGGACGTGCTTCGTAGCAAAAGGAGCGTTCCCACCGTCGATGATCCCGTTCAGTTCGTCGACCATCGAGTGCACCTCGTCCCGTGCGTTGATTTCCGGCGGCTCCTGTTGCCAGCTACTAGTCATCAACGACAGGAGGATTTCGGCACGATTCGGTGTCACCCCTCCCTGATTGATCCGTACGAAGACGTCACGAACACGGGTGATGTCGTTCTCGTCTTCGGTAAAGAAGTGGAGCTTCTCGTCCTTGTGGACCGCTCGATAGAGGTCCTCGAAATTACGCTGAGCGTTGAGAATCAGACTATCTGAATTCTCTATCTCGGGGTGGTTCTCGACCAGCTCCTGGATCTCTCCCTCAATTTCCTGGCGTTCTGCATAGAAATCGTCGTTGTCAGAGATGGACATGATTCGGTTGACTGGATACCAGTATGCATTCGCGGTTGCGGACTTCTCAGAGCGGAAGGAGAAGTCGTATTTATTGCCGAGTTCTGAGTCCGCTGTCTGCGGGTCCGAGAGGAGGTTGAGATAGAGTCGCTTCTGAACCCACGAACTGGCCTTGTTCCGAGGGTGGTTGTGTTTCCGCTCGTAGAATGATCCGGTCAGACCGATATTGAGCGCGGTCAGTCGCTGCTGGCCGTCGAGGACTAGTTTCACCGGTGACGGGAGTGGGTCTTCAGAATTGTGCGGGGGTTTCGATGGGTCGGTGTTGTGAGTGACTGGGGAAAATTCGGTTCGTCGACGTAGTGGGTGACGAAGCGATATTTGGGCTGAGCCTGTGCTTCCTCAGCCGAGAGGTTCCACTGAAGGAGCGCACCGATCGGATAGTCCCGTAACAGGGAATCAAACAGATCCACGATGTCACTCGTTTCCCAGACGAACTCCCGCTGAATCGCGGGTAAGAGATAAGAATAATTTATGTTTTCCACGACCTCAGCGATCCGCTTGGTTTCCATATTCCGTCTTGTGGTATGCTGGTTTTATATATCCACATAGTGGTGGTCGCCTATCATTTATAACGTCACAGAGCGATTTCTGATACGGAAATGAGTTTGAATATTCCACTTCCTGCGGGTCTCGGGGACTATGCTTGGCTCGAAACTCTTGCTCAACGTGAGGAGATTAATCAAACGATTCCTCTCTATATCGAAGCTGATGACGGGATTGAGGTCGTCGCTGTTTCCCTTCTCTGTGAAGATGATCTTCGGATGATCTACCGGGCACCCGGTGGTTGGCAATTGCTCACAGAATATGAGTTGTCCGAGGACCCGATTATTCACGTAGACGACCTCCTTGATGCTGTCGTTGCATTTGTGGGAACAGACGCGAGAGTCGTTCAAAAACTCGCTCAGGAACTCGGTGAGAAGTTAGAGGAGCATTGGAAGATGGGATTTGTTCCGTATAGTCAATCTGGGAAGGGGGACAAATTTGAGGAACTTAGACAGGACTGCAATTGCTCAGGGATTGACGACCCGTCAATTGAGCGTGTTCCGGGAATGTCCGAAATCGAGGAATCAGCAGAATTTCGCTGCCATAACTGTATGAGCCTATACGGTATCGAGTATCAGGGTCGTAGAATCGATCTTGATGAGGTGTTCAGTGCTGAGTGGCTCTTCACGAATTCGACTCCGGATGACATCGTGGAGATCGGTGCCGAAGATTCATTTCTCGTGTATTCTAATGGTCGACCAATAGACAAAACAGAACGAGTCATCGGCGCGATGACTAGCTATGGTGGTGACACGAGTTCTTCTTTTGCCCGATATATCCCTGAAAACCACCAGGGATTGCTCTATATTCGAGATGACGACGCGGCTGGATACGTCACTTGGGAAGAGCTGGATGGAATACAGGTTCTTCGACAGCTGTATGTCCGGGATCATTACCGGCGCCGGGGGATTGCTGAGGAGTTAATTCAGACTTGGTGCCAGGAGTACTGTAAGGATGATGTCTACTATATCGACGAACCAAATGATAAGAGCCGGTCTCTGTTTTCAAAACTGGGCCACATTAACGGAGACGGTGAGTACGAAGCGATCGAACTCTACCCGATTCGTGGAGTTGGAAACAGTCTCGACGGTAGCCAGACTCTCCCTCAATAGTTCATCCACGCTCTCATCAACTCAATCAGCCAGGTCTCGAATTCCCTCTACCACACTCTTTCCTTGCCAACCCACGATCTGGTCTGCGTGGTCTTCAACGAAATTGGGCATCTGCTCGTTTCCGCGCGGTGTAACACCCAGAATAGGCTTGCTCTCGATTTTAGCTAAAATAGTTTCTTTCTTGATCCATTTGCTGTGTGCTACGTACATTCCCCCGAGTATTATTACGACCGTAGCTGGCTTGATCTGGTCTTCCCGGAGCGCCTGTTCCAGCTCCTTTTCGGTGTCAGCATCGATCTCATCCACCTTCGGTACTGAGTAGTTCCGGAAACTGAAATTCGGGTAGTCGCGAAGTAGTTCTACCATCCGATTGTACTCGTCGCTGTACTCCCAAGAGTGCGAGATGAACAGTCGGTATTCGCTCCGACGGTTGCTTGAAGATCTGCTGTTGAAGCTCATAACTATATGCGAATTGTTGACGGCTTACCCGTTTAGTACTATGGTCCTCTCTGATGCGGAATCCAAATATGGCGATATTCCAGGGGGAAGAACTTATACTATTTAAAAACGGATTGTTCATACGGTTATGAGCCAAGACACCTCCTCCCCATTGAAAACCACCTGGGAGGCTGCGTTTGATGATATTCGTGGCAGTCCAAACCCCGAATCAGCTGTTCGATTCGTTCTGAAGTCAGCTGTTAACGATCTACCTACCGGATTCTATCGCGATGATGGAGACCGCATACTACCGACCTACAAAGGGAACGATCTCGGAAAGGAGTTCACCGTTCGAGAACTCGGCCCCGTTTATACAGTCACGCAATCTGGGGATAACAGTCTCCCTGAGCTCAGTTCCTCTCAACCGTCGCTCTTCGAGCCGAATGACCAACAGTCGGGCCTTGTCCCGACCGACGATCCCCTGAGCCGCAGTTCTACCGACACTCAGAACCAGCAGGGGCTCTCGTCTAGACAAAAAATCGCTGGCGGTGCTTTGCTCCTATATGGTGCCTACAAAGGGCTGGAAGCCTTGGCCTCTGTAGGCTCGTCGACTCAAGAGTCCCCTTCCTCCTCAGGCGGAAATACTGGGCAATCACTCCCTCGCTTAGCACGCGCTGCAACTCGACTTGAGGACAAGCAGTACAACGTTTTTGTCTCCCACTCGTGGGAGTACGACGAACACTACGAGCGTATCGTTGATTTCCTTGACGAGGTTCCGTCGATCGAGTGGCAGAATCATAGTGTCCCCTCAACTGACCCCCTGCCCGTGGATACCGAGTCTGCCCTTCGCTCTGAACTCCGGAACCAGATGAAAACGGCGTCGGTTGTCGTCGTAAGTAGTGGAATGTACGGTGCTCACAGCACTTGGATCCTGGAGGAGCTGGAACTCGCCGATGAACTGGACAAGCCGGTGATCGCAATCATTCCAGAGGGACAATCGAAGGTCCCCGAGAAAATCCAAGAAGTCGCAGATACTCAGGTAGGATGGCGAAAGGCCTCGCTTGTCGACGCACTCGCTGAATATGCCTGATTCAACCGACGAAGCGGCGGTTGATCTCTCAGAGGATGGCGCCGATACTGACGATGGAGACACGCCCGAAACAGAACCTGAACACTCTGAAGAGGTCACTGGAGGGGACCCTGCTGAGCCATCTGAGGAGGAAGATGTTACAGCTGGACCGCTGGCTAATCTAAGTGAGGACGAGAAGAATCGGCTGATGGAGCAGTACATACATTACGGGGAGGTTGCGATCCAGACTGCCAATCAGCGAGTCCAGATGAACCGCTTTTTCGGTCTGATTTTAACCTCGGTACTGGCCGGTCTCTTTGCTCTCGCCCGCGGCAATCTCACGACCACTAACGCTGCGATCGTTCTCTTCGCATCAGGATTCGGTAGTCTGATTTGCTACTTCTGGTATCAGAGTCTTCAATCATACCGCCGGCTGAACAAAGCGCGGTATGCCATCTTGAATGAGATTGAGTCGGTCCTGCCTGTTCGCATGTACCTGGATGAATGGCGATATTTGAAGCGAGAGAAACCCGACCCGGAAATCGTTGATCCTCGTCCCGCTGAAGATGCTGACCACCGCTCGCATACGATTGTGGAACAGTGGTTCGTCCGCCTATTGGCTGCTGGATACATATCCGTCGGAGGGTATGCCGGCGGGTTCATTCTTACTCCACGGGTGAAGAGGTTCATTCCATCACTACCGGACCCATCGGTGGTTGGTTTTGGTGTTGGTGGAGTCTTCCTGCTCGGCTTAGCCATCCTCTTTAGGATTCAAACCCGCTGAGAATATCATGAGACGCTTCGATACCGGTGATTCTGTCCGAATTGATATTCCTGATGAGACTGATCCCGATCACGACTGGCTCCATGGTCGTCAGGGAACAGTTGTTGAGATCATTATTGACGATGCGGGAGCTGTGACTGATGATGAACGCGAGGGATATCTCTTTCGCGTTAAATTCGATGATGGCGAAACTGCTGATGTGCGCTGGCGTGACCTCCGACCCGCTTGATGTGACTTCGATGCTACTATTCGTATCAGTCGAATCCTTCCTACAAGAACGAGGTGCTTGAACTCAGCGTGAACGACACTCGGACACAGTTGTTCGGGTGTTAGCAACCGTCGCCTGAGTTCTCAATCCTCCCTGATTTATTTTGGTTCCTCTCGGTAAGCCACTCCTAAGCTGTCAGTCTCGCCAAGAGTGAAGTGAGACCGATATCTTGGTAGGGAGTGTTCGATGGATTCAACGCTTCTCACCGGCCCGAAACACGCCCGATTGGAACGACGGGCATTTCAGCGGGCTGATGACATCGCAACCGATTCGCTGGGGAGTATTCTCTACATAACGCGGAACGACGCTCGCCGGAGTATGGTCGAGGACAGCTGGGCCGTTTCCCACGAACCTCTCCGTCTTCGTGCCGAGACGCTTGACGCGGTCGTTCGGGAGTGGTACGAACATCTCCACGGTCCGGTTCAACCACTCGCCGGGCAGCTGAACCGCCGGCTGGCGGAGTACGCTCTGGACAGATCGACAGCCGAGACAGACGGCGCTCTCGCCGGTGAACCTGCCTCTGCCGCTCTCGCTGATTCGTTCAGTAGCCGCTTCTCGCTCTTCGACGACGCCGGCGTCGGTACCGCTGACGCGCTCGTAGCGGAGTTCGAGGGCTCAGACCTCGATGACCGTATCGCGAAAGCCACTGTCGACGCGTACCGACACTACCGGGATCTCCACGGCGACTATGTCGACGAGTGGGTCTGTACCCGGGGAGAAATGTTCGACGCCGTCGCGACGGCGGAGCAGTCACTATCGGCGTTCTCGCCGGAACTGGATGTCGTCATCCTTTCCGGGTATCACGAGTTCCGTCCCGTCGAACGCCGCCTCATCGAACGCCTCGCCGACGAACTTCCGACGATCGCACTTCTGCCACTCCACCAGGATGGCCGGAGCGGAGTCGACGCCGTTGCGGAGGGCGCCTTGGAGGTCTACGAAGCACTTGACTTTGAGACAGTAGAACTCGATCCCGTCGACGAGTCAGGGCAGGCCTTTGGAACGATCACCGAGTCGCTCTACCGCCCGGATCCCGACACCGTCCCTGCTCCAGACGCGCTCCAGTGGCGGGAACTCCCGACGCCCGAGCGCGAGATTCGCTTCGTCGCTCGCGAGCTCCGGACCGAGTTGGCCAATGGTCGCGATCCCGACGACTTGGCCGTCGTCGCCCCCGGGACCGAGGCCTATTCGGGGTACGTCGAGGACACGTTCGATACGTACGACATCCCGCACGTCACGACTGCCGCCTCACAGCTGAACCGGACGTTCACCGGGAGCGTCGTCCACGATCTCCTGAACCTCGCCGAACCCGACCCCCGTGCTGAGGACCTCACGTCCCTGTTAGCAAATCCATTGGTCAACGTCGTCGATACCGACCAGGCCAACGCCGTCACGGCAGCTGCTCGCCGGCGCGACACGGTTTCTGTGTCACCCCTGCTCGATGACGTCGACGACGACTCGGCGGCGCTGATCGAGGAGCTACTGGCCACGTTAGAGACGCTCCGAACAGGCGACGTCGAGGACGCAACCGAAACGCTCCGTCGACTGTTGGACGACCGGTTCGACCTAGAGGCGGCGACAGAGGACTACGCCAGCGGTTCCGAGCAAGCCGTCGAACAGCGAGCCTACGACCTCGTGGACGAGGTCCTCGCCTCGTTCGAGTCGCTGGCGGCGGTCAATAGCGACCTTTCCCCGTTGGCACTGTTCACCCGTGCGTTCGATGGCGTGCCGATCCGGGTTCCACAGCGCGCTGCTGGCGGCCACGTTGAGGTGATGGGGCTGCTCGACGCCCGGATGCGCTCGTTCGAGAAAGTGTTCCTCGTGGGCCTGACGAGCGAGCACTTCCCGGTAACGCCGGAACGCCCGGCCTTCTTCGAGGAGATGACCGACGCCCATCCGCGGTTCGACACTGGCGACGAGCGCCTCCGGGGGCGCTATCTCTTCGCGACGCTCCTCGCGAACGTCGATGAACTCACGATTACCACACCAGAGACGGGCGACGACGAGTCCGCAGTCGTCCGGTCGCCGGTCCTCGACGAACTCCAGCGCGTGACCGGCATTGAACCCGAAGACGGCGTCGACGACCGCGTGGGCTCTCGTGAGGACCTCCAGCGGCACGTTGCCGCAACGACCAACCGGCGTGCGGCGGTCAGCCACGCCGGCGACCGGGGCGATCTCTCTCCCGAGCAGACCAAGCGCACGGATCGGGGACTCCACTGTGCGGACAACAGGGGAACGGCTGGCCTCTCCGAACACGACGGCGTCTTAGAACTCGATACAGTCGATGAGGTATACCCTCCGTCTGAACGGGAACCCTACAGCGCGAGTCGTATCGAACGATACGTCGAGTGTGGGTTCAAGTTCTACGCTGACGAAGTACTCGGAATTGCGGATCCGGACGATGTCGAGGTCGTCCCTACGCCCCTCGAAACTGGATCGTACGTCCACGACGTCCTCGAACGGTTCTTCGCGGATTTGCAGGACGAGACCGAGGACGGTGTCGATCTCACGAACTTCGACCGGGACGACCTGGCGACGCACCTTCGCGAGATCGCCGTTGAGGAACTCCGGGATGCTGACTTCGAGTACGACGGCCTGTTCTACGAACGGTGGAAGGCGGAGCTGTTCGCGGGCCTGGGTGACGGCGAGAGTGCTCCGTACGAGGCCGGGAGCAAACCTCACGACGCACCGGAACAGGGGTTGTTCGCTACCTTCCTCGACAACGAACTCTCGCGGGACGGCGCTGACCTCCCACACTTGTTCGAGGCCCCGTTCGGCGAGGGACTTCACGACTCGGATGCTGGGCCGTTCACAGTTGGGCGACCGGACGGCTCGACTGTCTCGATTCGGGGTTACATCGACCGCGTTGACGTGAGCCAGGGTGGCGAACAACCGACGCTCACGCTCTACGACTACAAAACTGGTCGAGCACCGTATATGACGAAGACGACCGGCGGCACGAAGTTCCAGCTCCCCATCTATCTGCTCGCTGCGGCCAACGTCGTCGACGGTGATCTGTTCGAACAGGGATCGCTTTCAGCGACATACTATCAGGTGCGACCCCCCAACGACCTCAAGGTTCCACGCGGCGTCGAATCGAAGTTCGATTCAGAGGTCGAACTCCGCCGGTTCCTGAACGATGTCGTTCCGGAGTGGTTGGGCCAGATCGACAAGGCCATCGGCAACGGACGGTTCCACACGACGATTCTGTCGTCCAGCGGAGCGAATTGCCGATACTGTGACTACCGTCGGGCGTGCGATGTCCGCCATCACCGCAAGCGGGAGTTCGTCGACGAGGTTCACAAGGACGACGCAGCGTATGTTCCGCTCCGTGTTCGCGACGACGAGGACATCCAGACGGTGATGAGCGATGACTGAGGAACCCGAGGAGATTCAGCTCACAGAGGAACAGGAGGACGCGCTCGTCCAGGGCCGGAACGTCGCGATCACTGCCGGCGCTGGGACGGGGAAGACGACAACGCTCACCGAGCGGTACGTGACGATACTGGCCGAGAACCGGTCGCTCACCCCGGAGAATATCGTCACGATCACCTTCACGCGAAAGGCCGCTGCCGAACTGACTGAGCGTGTCCGAGAAGAGGTGTACGACCGGCTGGAGGCTGTAGACTCACCAGAGGCCTATCATCGCTGGCGAAACGTCCTCGACGACCTGGAGGATGGCTACGTCCACACCATTCACGCGTTCTGTACCCGTCTCTTGCGAGAACGGGCCGTCGAGGCTCCGGTCCCGCTCGGCTTCGACGTGCTCGATGAAGACGGCGCCGCGACACTCCAACGCGAAGTCGTGACGGAGTTCCTCGAACGCAATCAGGACGATGATGACGTGGAGCTCCTTGCCCAGCTCTGGAGTCGCGACCAGTTGGTCGATGTACTCGCTGGATTACTTGATGAACGCCCACATAGCGAGTCCGTCCTCGAGGCGTGGCATGACGCCGAGGTCGACGACTACGTGGATATCTGCTGGGAGGTCGTTTGTGATCTCGACGTTGCTGATGCTCGACAGACGCTGTATGCGGACGGACTCCTTGAGCAGCTACGCACGGTCGCGAACAGTGTCGACCGCGAGGACACTATCGCTGATGGGGACGGCCTTCGAGCCTACCGGACCTTCACCGAGGTCGCGACGACACTCCCTGAGCGACCTGAAGATAGCGACCCCCGCGACTGTCAGCGGGCAATCCTCGAGCTGTACGAGGCCTGTGAGAAGAAGAACGGCGGCCTGTACAGCAGTTCGGGGTACGTCGTCGGTGACCGGGACGATTGGGGTGAGTCCGGTGACGTCTACGACGACCTGAAAGACACCATCGACACGGTCATCGATGCCGTCGAACCGCACGCGGATGCGGTCGAGACGACGCCGGGGGAACTGGAAGAGAATAGCGCTCACTACGCGCTGGCTCTGATGCGGGTCTTCGACGACGTCCTCGCAACCTACACCGACGAAAAGGACCGCCGGGATACGCTCGACTTTCCCGACGTGATCGAGACGACCCTTGAGTTCCTGCGAGCCAACGATGCCGTCACGGAGCGGTTACGAGAGCAGTTTGCGGCCGTGATGGTCGACGAGTTCCAGGACACGGACCCGCGCCAGTGGGAGTTAGTCAAGCTCCTCACGGGCGTCGACGAGCAGACGGCGTCGAACGTCTTTCTGGTCGGCGACGAGAAACAGAGTATCTACGGATTCCGTGGTGCAGACGTGACGACGTTCGGGGAAGCGAGAGCCGACCTTCAGGCCGTCAACGAGTTCCGTGGGGTTGACGACGTTCCCGACAGCGATACCGAGAGTCCGACCGCGCTCGAACTCTCCGGGAACTTCCGGACGCTGGATGAGCCATTGTCGTTCCTGAACGAGCTCTTCGAGTACCTGTTCCAGCCGGAGGGTGACCGCCACGAACCCTACGAAGCGCCATCGCAGGAGTTGACCACGCAACGCGACCGTGTCGAGGACATCGAGGGACTGACCGGGAGTGTCGAGTATCTCGCTGTCCCCGACGACGCTGACACGGCGGCAGAGCTCTTCGGCGACGACCATCCGGTCGCCGAAGGCGCGCTCGACCACACCATCGAGGCCGAGGCGCAAGCGCTCGCTGCTCGATTGACCCACCTGTTTGACGATCCGCCGCAAGTCCAAGACCCCGATACAGGTGGCCATCGTGACGCTACTCCCGACGACACAGCAATCCTCCTCCGCCGGCGAACCCATCTGGATCGGTATCAGCGCGCCCTCGAGGAGTACGACATCCCCTATACTGTCGTCGGTGGCGTCGGGTTCTACGATACGCCTGAGGTCCAGGCGCTTACGAACCTGCTTCGAGTACTCGGTGATCCACAGGACGACGTCTCCCTCTACGGGGTGCTTCGGTCGCCGCTGTTCGGATTCGCGGATGATCGCCTCGCACCGGCTGTCGCTGAAGCTGATTCAGTATGGAATGCGCTCGCCGAGGCGGACGATCCACAGCTCGCGGATGCGTTCGATCTCCTTACGACGTGGCGGACCCTCAGCGGCTGTGCGACGCCGTCCGAAGATGGCGTCCTCCCGTGGAACCGCCTGCTGTCCCGGGTGATCGACGACACGGGGTATCTGGCGAGTGTGAGTGCTGATGAACGCGGTCGACAGGCCGTCGCGAATGTCGAGAAGTTCCGCGACCAGGTCCGTACTTGGAGCGAGAACGGTGTTCACACAGCTGCCGGGTTGCTCCACCGGATCGACCGCCAAGCCGAGATCGACCCTCGTGAGGGGGAGGCAGATATTCCGGGTGACGCCGAGGGCGTCCGGATTATGACGATCCATTCTGCGAAGGGACTCGAGTTCCCGATCGTCACCGTCCCCGATCTCGGGAGTGACCTCAACTTCGGTCGCTCCGTCGACGACCATGGCTACGTTCGACTCGTGGACGGAACTGATGACGCGCCGCCGGTGCCGGCGGTTGGTGGGCCGAATCCGGATGATGCGTTCTCCATCGAGAAGACAGCCGTCCACGAGTACGCTGACCGACGGTCGCGTCCACAGGAGCGAGCGGAGTCAAAACGCCTCCTCTACGTAGCGTGTACACGAACGCGGGATCACCTCCTTCTCTGCGGCACGCACGACATCGACGTCGACGAGTCCGGGACAATCGAACTCGGCGAGCCTGCAGCCTTCGACGACGCAGACCGGTGGCGCGACTGGTTACAGCCAGCCCTCCTCGACGGAGCACTCGTCGCCGAGGCGGTTCGTGACGGACAGGCCCGTGGTGAGATAGATGGAGCCAGCTATACTGTTCGCAGGCCGCCACGCCCAGTAGACTGGAACACCGACGACGTTGTTGATTCAGCGCTGGAGATATCGATTCCTTCACCGCCGTCGTTAGCGCCGGCGAAACGTATCGCGGCTACGACCCTCGTGAATGCGGTGGCGGATGCGTCTTCAGACGGCCACAGTTACTCTCAGCGTGAGGAGTCGGCCGGCCTGAGTCCCACGACGTTTGGGACGGTCGTCCACCGGATCAACGAACTTCGTCCTCCGAGAGACGAGTGGATCACCCTGATCCGTCGTTTGAGTCAGATGGTTGGTGAGGAGCCGACAGAATCGGACCTCCGTGATGCTGTTAACCACGCTGCTGATGCAGTCGAATTTGTTGATCACATCGAGTCCGATACCCAGCTTCAGGAGATTTACGACGAGTACTCTGTTGTCGCTCGAATCGATGAGTCGCGGATTGTCGGTGATATCGACCGGCTGCTCGTCACGCCGGACGCATTCCACATTATCGACTACAAGACCAACGACCTCTCAGCTACGACATCGGATGAGCTCGCGGAACATTATCGACCACAGATGCTCGCGTACGCTCTCGCCCTCCTCCAACATGACCGGAATCGTGACGTACGAGCTTCACTCCGGTTTACTGACGAGGGGATAGAGGAGCGGTTCTATTGGGTATCGGATCAGATGACGGAGATGGAATCTGAACTACGGTCAATGGTGGATTTGGTAGATTAAGCCTCTGTTTTTGCCAATTCACTCACCTTGCGATAGGTCAGGGCGAGCTCTTGGTGGCAGCCTTCGAGAAACGAATAGAACGAACGAAACGAACGCAACGAGCGTATTTCGAGTAATGAATGAATTTACTGGAACGAGCCGAACCGACGCTGGTATACAGAGTGCTCGGTGAACGAAACGAACAAAACGAGAGAAACGAAGATGGTGATGAAAATGAACGAAATCCGTTCAACGAGTGGAACGAACAGTTGGTTTTAACATCGTAGTAATCCTCTCACCGAGTGAAACAACCTCACCGAACGCACCGAACTAAACGACCAAAACGAACGAAACGAACACAACGAGAGAAACGAAGATAATGACCGACACCAATACCGCACGAATCACGGTGGCGAATCAGAAGGGAGGCGCGGGGAAGACAACCGACGTTATTCATACTGGCGGCGCACTCTCCGCCCGAGGCCACGATGTCCTCTTGGTCGATATCGACTATCACGGAGGGCTCACCTGCTCACTTGGCTACAACGATCTGTACTACGACACCGACCGCACAACGCTGTTCGACGTCCTCGACTTCGATCAGATGGAGTCGGTGAACGACATCATCGTCGAGCACGAGGAATTCGACATCCTTCCCGCGAGCGAGAAGCTCGCGAACAACAAGAACATCCAGACGCTGCTTGAGGCGCCGAAGAGTCGCGAGCGGTTGGAGATGACTCTCGACGAGCTCAAAAAGGACTACGACTACATCATTGTCGACACGCCGCCATCCCTGAACGTCCTCACTGACAACGCTCTCGTCGCGACCGGCAACGTCGTCATCCCCGTCATTCCCGAGAAGCTCAACGCCAACAGCCTCCAGATTTTCGCAAAGCAGCTGAGCTCCCTCGAACAGGCGTACGGAGACATCAATCGGCTCGCAATTGTTTGTAACCGCGTCGAGCAGAACGCTGAACACCGCGACACCATCGAGGAGATCAAGTCGGCGTACTCCCTCCCAGTGTTCGAGATTCCGAAGCGGACCGACCTCTCCCAGTCGATTGGCGAGGGGGTGTCCGTCTTCGGATTCGGCAAAGAGAACCAGCGCGTCGAGGATGCACGTGACCTGTTCAACGAGATCGCCGACCTGTTCGACGAGAAGTTCGAGAAGACCGCGCCTGAGGAGGTGAAAGCATGAGCGACGGCTGGGGTGATGCTTCGGGCATCGAGGGCAACTACGAAGAGGAGGACGATGAGGTCGATTCCAGCGAAACGAGTGAGGTGAGTGAAACGGTGGAAACCAGTTCATCGACCGAAACGACGGAATCGACTTCAACGAGTGAAACGAGCGAAACGAGCAAAACGAAGACGAACATCAAGGACGAGTGGAACGGGCGAACGATCTACATTCCCGACGATGTCCTCGACGAGATGGAGGATACCTACCTCGAGTCCCAGCTGAAGCTCCGCAAGGCGGGGCAGGACGAGTTCAAGAAGAACCGCCACTTCTACCCGCTACTCGTCCAGTTCGGTGTTGAGGCGCTCTCTGATGCGGATGCTGAGGAAATTCAGGCTCGGCTTTCGGAACTCGGAGACGAATGACCTCGCGCAGAACGAGGACCGAGTTTTTGTATAGCGATATACGATATACATTTTCCTGTAGTGCGGAGTTCCGGCGCTAAGAGACTCTAGACCCCCGAATTCTCCCGATGGCTCGAATACAACAAGTGGTCCTGATTATGCCCGTAATCACGACCACTTTGAAGTACCCCGCCGCCGTCGGTGAAGCACGAATGCTGCAACCGCCTCACGACGGCGCTTCCCCCGGGGTAGACGCACCGAGACCGGGCCCGCAGGACGGTGGAGGGCCGGTGGATGCCTGATCGAGCGCTTTCGACACCGCTCGACGACAGCTTCGAGCGCTACCTCCAGGACAAAGGGAAAGGCCGTGGTGGCGACGGCGGGAACTATCGACGCAACGCAGCTCGCGAACTCGAGCGGTTCGCCGAGTGGGCCGCCGGCGACCGCGGCGCCGACGACTGGACCGGGATCGTCCCCGACGACGTCGACCGGGAGCCGACCTTCAACGATCTCGAGGAACGCGTGTTTCGGGAGTACGCCCGACATCTCGGTGGAGATCGGGGACTCAAGCAGAACACAGTACAAACCTATTACCGCTATATCTCTGCCTGGTGTGGCTGGTGCGTCAACGAGGGATATCTCGAAGCGCATTACGCGCAGCGGGCGAGTGCGATGGCGCCGTTACCGGAGGACGACGGCCGCAAGCCCGGCGACCAGCAGGCCTGGACGTCTGAACAGCGCCACGCCCTCACCCGCCACGTCGACGAACAGGCTCGCGAGGCCATCGAGGCGTACACGACACTCCCGGAGGATACTGACCCCCTCGACAAGCAGCGAGCGCGCTACGGAGCGCTGAAGGCGACTCGTGACCGGGCTCTGGTGTTCGTCCTCGCGTATACCGCCGTCCGCGTTGGCGAACTCCTCCGGGACCCGAATGACCCGCGCCGACGCGGTGTTCGCTGGGAGGATCTCTCCCTCGACGACGGGAGTATGGACGTCTACCGGAAGAAACAGCAGTGGGACGCCGCCAGTCTTCCCGACCCGGTGATCTCGCCGCTCCGGAGTTATCGCCAGCTGATGGACCCACCAACGGAGCGCTGGCCGGTGTTTTCGACGTTCGACCAACGGACGCTCGCAGAGCTCGTCCGGGAAGAGCTAGCCGAACGAGGGGAACGCCCAGAAGCAATCGCTGAACGCCGAGCGGAGTACGCTCGCGACCTGTTGCTGGCGCTCGATGAGGATATTCGGCCGCCGTCGATCACGACGGACGGCGCACGGTCGATTCTCCAACGGCTATCGGAGGCCGCCGAAATCGACATCGCCCATCCGAAACACGATTATCTTGCTCCACACGGTGGTCGACGTGGGATGGGGGAGGTACTTGTTCGAGCGTTCGGGTATACGGTCGCGGCTCGGTACTTAGATAACTCTGAGGAGATGGTGAGGGAGCGGTACTCCCATATTGAAGCTGGTGAACTCGGTGACGTAGCAACTGAAGCACTAGAAGAGATTGATACTCTTACATAATCGTGGCCCCATCTCAATACATTACGTTTTCAGAAAGACAGGGTAGATAGCCAATTGAGGGCTATTCGTTTTTGAGCATCTGCCGGATCAACGGGGTCAGAACTGCGGCAGCGTAACCTGCGGCACCCCACTTCGACGTCATCGAGTAAGCAATATACCCAGCTATCCCTCCAATAACTGCCCGCTGGTAATTTGCAGGTTGCTCATTAAACCACTCTCTGGTCTCAGAACCTGCTAAAATGAAATACGTAATCTGAGTCGGCACCTCCAACGCCAATTCAAAAGAGAAACTACCTGCATCCGGCAGAGTAGCATCCACAGTAGCCTCAGCAGGGCCCGCTTCCGGAAGCACCTCGGCAGTAGCCTCCAATGGCTCAGCATCTCCACTTGTCGTTGACGGCGGATTAACAACCGACCTCTCAAACTGGGAAGACGGATAACTACTGGCCGCAGCTGCAGCACTTACCGACGGTTGAATCGCCGCCAAATCAGCCAATACAGACTGAGGAACCCGGATATCTGCAATCACATCAGATAGCATCAAAGCAGTTGATCGAGCAATCATATTTTGCTGTTCCTCAATGACAGCAGTCAATGGAGCCAAACTCCGTGCGAGTGCCATCTCCTGCTGAGCAATAATCGGCTTGAGGGCACTGGCCACCATCTTTTCCGTTCGAAACAGCTCTGAATCCACGACACCAGCTAAAAGAGATGTCTGATTCTGAAGAACCGTATCGTGGATGTTCGGAATATTAGCCACCGCAGCAATCGTAGAAGCCGGGATTTCAATACTCGGAACTAGCGCACTCATATCTAGATTCAACCCTTCCCAATCAAAGGGTAGCGGCGGCGTTTCCTCCTCTGGTGGCTCACCTACCGACAAATCCTCAATATCGTGGTCCAAGTACAGCGCGCCGACATACTCTCGAAGCAGATCTTCAACTGGCTCATCATCATTGTCCTCACCGAACTTTTCCTCCAACTCCTGTTCTAGAGAAAAGTACGCTCGTGATGGCCTCGACGCTTTCGTCGCCACATCCGAGGGGTCCTCGAAGATCAAACGGTAAACCGTGAGTGCCTCCTTCGTTGTCTCCACAGACAAGTCAGTCTCCTCGGCAACTGTTTCTATATCTCCTACATCACGCCATAATTCGCCGGCCTCACGAACCGTCCCTACCCACTCAAATGACACCTGCTCTTGGCGCTCCTGGCGCTCCTCCTGAATCGCCTCCATCAACTCCTCAAAATCAGCTTCACTACTCGGTTCCTCGTCTTCTTCCTCACTCATTACCAGAAGAGTAAGTAGCACGGCGTAAAAAGACGCTTCCCCCGATAACCAACATAGGCGCTTCAGCTGTAGTTTTATGCTTGAATTCCTCGCTGAAGAGTTCGACCTCAAGTGAAGCGAGCACGTCCGTGAGGTCGGTCAGTCGGTTGCCGAACTTCGCGACTGATTTGAATATTTTTCTGAAGCCCGTCCAACGAGTCTCTCTTCTGGGTACGGAATGCATTCTTGTTCCGTTGGCCCTTGCTGTCGAGTAGATTGTCTTGAGTGGTTGGCTTCCTTTTACGGCGGAATCCAGCTCGTGTGGTCGCGGAGAGTTGTCTCGGGAGTTTTCATCGTCGCGCCGCACTTGGGGCAGTAATCTTCGATCGCATCCTCGTCGTAGAGGTAGTGATCGCACTCGGGAGGGCTGGCTTGGAAATACACGTCGTCCCAGTCGAGATCAGGCTCTCGACCGTAGAGACAGAAGGTACTGTGTCCTGACCGCCCTCGATGGTTCGTCACTAACCGAACGGGACAGTACATGCATTCGCGGAGTTCGATTAACGGCTGGTCGGAATGGTTTGTCCAGAGCGTTTCTCGTCGCCCCCATTCGTGAAACCCCTTCGGCCCCCGACAGCGCTCTATCTCAGGTCGTGTCGCAAGCAGCTTCTCCACCTGTGCGGAATGGTACTGGCTTCCTGCCCACTTCCAGAACGGATCTCGGTCGTACTCACGGACAATCGCGTTCTTGAGCGCTTTCAGGGGAAAGTCGGGGCCGTGCTCGTCGCTCGCGGTGTAGGTGTAACTGCCGTCGGGTTCGTGAAGCCGGCGTAGCTCGCAACCCTGGGCAGTACAGATATCGTACGTAATCAGGTCATTCTGTCCGCGGGGATGGGCATAGGGCGGCACGCGCTCCCACGCATGTTCGCCGTCGTAGAGGAGCGCTTGGCAGTTCGTAAATCGGCTAGCTTTGCTCGTTCGTTGGGCGTATCCGGAACCGTCGTCTTGCTCAAATTCGGCACCGATCATATCGTAGTTGAACGTATCGAGAAGGACTGTTGCCGCGCGTATCCAGACGACCGAGTACCCAGCGGCCAAGTAGTCATGCGTCACCTGATGGACGTCCTTGTCCTCGTGACTGTGCTGTACCTCAACGGCGAGGCCTTCTCCGAAATAAGGGTTCCAATCGTCAAAGGTCGCGAGTGCGTCGGCCCGGCGTTCGGTCACAGGTGTCGGCACCTCGGGCACGTCGACGTCCACCTCCGTCTCGATGCGGGCGTTTTCTCCGAATTGCTGGTGCAGAGCGACCTCAACACGGGCGACTGCGCGTTCGTGGGTCTCTGACTCGCCGCCATTCGAGCAGCGCTGGCCGGCGTCGTCTGATACGTGGTAGAAGTGTCGAGACTTGCCCGGCGCCGATCGCGGGTACATCGTCCCGCCGCATACTGGACAGGTGACTTCTTCTCCATCGTCGACAATAGCGGGGACGACCGGGCGACCGTCACGACGACCGCGGAAGGGCATACCGGCAAAGAACATCTCGGTAAGCAAATAATCTCTCCCAGCTGTAGGCCAGTACAAGACGGAACAGG
Source organism: Salinibaculum sp. SYNS191 (assembly GCF_037338445.1). Classification (NCBI taxonomy): domain Archaea; kingdom Methanobacteriati; phylum Methanobacteriota; class Halobacteria; order Halobacteriales; family Haloarculaceae; genus Salinibaculum; species Salinibaculum marinum. The sequence goes on along the minus strand of NZ_CP147839.1, from coordinate 75,491 downwards.
TTAGAGCGGGTCCTCAAGTCCGCAGGAGATACACTTCATGCAGCCGTCCTCACGTTCCCAAATGTGATCGCAGTACTGGGGGTCCGTGGTCGTCATCTCAGAGAAGTCCTCGAACGGATCATTTGAGATGACCTCCTCTCCGTTGTGCTCTTTGAGACGGGCCCCACACCGGCACCGAAAGCGGTTCTCTCCTCGCGGCTCCCAGACGTGTTGATGGTCTTCTTTCTTCTCCTCCTTTTCTCGCTGTTCAAACGCTGCTTGAGCAGCTCTGTCAGCAAGATCTGAGCTCGTCTTGATGGTCGACTCATCAAAGATATAGGCATCAACAGCTCTCTCTTTCCAGCGCTCAAGCCGACAGTGTTTACAGAAATCCCGGTCGTGGAGGTCACTCCCTCCGTATTTCCAGGTATGATTACAGTCCGGATTCGGGTCGGAGAATGTTAGGGAATCAGCGTTCACGAACCGCTCGAGATACCCCTCAGGTGGATCTACCTCTGGAGGGTCTGCCCACGAAGCTGCGAAGGCGGCCTCAGCCCGTTTGTCGAATGCGACGACCATCCCCTCAATACGGAATCGGTCGTTCGTAAAATCGTCAGGGCTGGCCCAGTAGACGCTATATCCGGCCGAGAGATAGTCGTGCGTGACCGCGTCGAGGTCTTTGTCTTCGTTTGCGTATTGTACCTCAACGATCAATCCACGCCCAAGGTAGTCGTTTGTGTCATCAGCGGGAAATTCGACGAGGGCATCTGCTCGGCGAGAATCAGTGAGCGTCGGCGTATTGGGAACATCGACGGTGACCTCGGGTCCACAACGGACATATTGGTCAAACCGCTGCCGCAACGCTGATACTGCGAGTGATTTCATCTTTCGATGCGGATCCGACTCTCCTCCGGAGCAATTGACCGTCGAATCCCCTGAGCCCGCAGTAACGTGATAGAAATGGCGGGCGCGGCCATCATCAAATGGGCCCCGTGGTCGCATCGTTCCCCCACAGGCTGGACACACGACGTCAGTACCGTCCTCTACCTCTTCAGGAAGAACTGTTCCTCCCTCCTCGCCTGTAGAAGACTGTGCGATAAATGGCATCTAGGTCGACGTAGCGACTTCTTCTGTAGACTCGATATATTCGTCTTCCCACTCTCGACGTGCCTCAATTTCGCGGGAGCCTCGTTGCGTTAACGAGTACAGATTGGTTCGCTTGTCGAGTTCGCCTTTCTTGAGGAGCCCTTTCTCGACGAGGTCGTCGAGATTCGGATAGAGCCGGCCGTGGTTGATCTCCTGTTCGTAGTAGTCGTCGAGTTCGGCCTTTACTGCGAGCCCGTGTGGTTCGTCGAGCCCGGCGATCACGTACATGATGTCCCGCTGGAACCCAGTTAGATCGTGCATCCGTCCGTTCACTATTTTTGAGGGGTGGCATATGTTCTCTCTGGTGCTCAAAGGCCAATATTCGATACGACGAGGTGAGAACCCTGCGTGAGAACTTCGAACCTTTATATGGTGGACAAGAGAAGTCCGCGATGGAATGTCTGACCTAATCGTCAAAGCAGCCGTGAAGGACGCACTTTCGGACCACAACGTCTCGGCAGATTTCTACGACGCCCTCAACAAAGAGGTCGCCGAACTGCTCGACGACGCCGCAGAGCGTGCCGAGGCCAACGACCGGAAGACGGTCCAGCCCCGCGATCTGTAGGCCTGCGTAACGCAGCCAACCCCGCCACTCGAACGTAGCTTTTTGAGGTTCCTGTTCAGAAGTTAGGAAACGGAGATGGCGGACGCACCGGATACCGAACGGCAGGCGGTCGAACCCGATGCGAGAGAGGTCCTTAGCGTGTCCCAGCTGAACGACCGGATCGCGTCAGTCGTCCAGGACACGCCTGCCCTCAACGGCGTCCGCTGTATCGGGGAGGTCACTGACCTCCACAAGAACAGTACGGCGCTTTACTTCACGCTCACCGACGGCGATGCCGAGCTCCCCTGTATGATCTGGGCGAACCGTTACCGGGAGATGGACGCCGACCTCGAGGACGGGACCGAAGTCATCCTCGAGGGCGATATCGACTACTGGGTCGAAGGTGGGAAAATCGACCTCAAACCGTGGGAGGTGATCGTCGTCGGCGACGGCGACCAGGCGGCCGCCGTCGAGCGACTGCGAAGTGAACTCGAAGAGCGTGGCTGGTTCGACGACGAACAGAAACAGCAACCGCCGGCGTTCCCGGAGCGGGTCGGCGTCGCCACGTCCCTCCGAGGGGACGCCCGGTACGACATCCAGAACGCGATTCACGAGCAGGACCCCACCGTCGACATCCTGGTGAAGGACGCAACCGTCCAAGGGTCGAACGCGCCGACGTCCATCGCGAACGGCATCCATCATCTCGACCGTTCGGAGGACGTCGACGCGATCATCGTCGGCCGTGGCGGTGGGAGCGATTCGAACCTCCAAGCCTTCAACACCGAGCGGGTCGCGGAGGCGATCTTCACCGCCAATACCCCTGTGGTCACCGCTATCGGACACACCGATGACCGACTCATCGCGGATCAGGTGGCGGACGTTGCGACGATCACGCCGACCGCCGCCGGCGAGTATATCGTGAACTCCCGCCAAGAGTTCCTTGCGAGTGAGATCGAGCCGCTGGAGCAACAGCTCGACGGCGCGTACGAGACCTTCCAGCAGGAGCACGAACACGAACAGGAGCTCGCCGAAGCAGTCGATGAAGCGACTGCACCCGAGGGGCTCTCACCGATTTACTACAAAGTCGCGATCGCTGTGTTGCTGTTGCTGTTGCTGGTCATCACCGGACTTTGGCTGGGGGTGATCTAACCGTGGCAAAAGACTCCGAAATCCACGATCGGCTAAGTCGCGTCGAGGAGATCATTGAGCAGCTCGACGCAGATGAGTGCGACCTCGACGAAGGTACAGCACTTCACGAGGAAGGTCAAGAACTCCTGACCGAGGTTCGAGAGGTCCTCGACGGGGGAAACGGCGAAGTTGTGGAGCTCGAGTAAGTGAGCTGATTCTCACTCTTAACCAACAGACTTCTTCCTCCTGCGCCTTCGTTGGTTAAGTCCTTTCCTACGAGGTCAACAAGTGATTTGGTTATAATTTATCCGATAAACTTGCACCACTTGGTAGCCAGAAAGCATTTAGGTATCATCCAACTACCGCGCCAATATGTACCGTGACTCAACCGGTGCATACCCATACCCGCATGTATGATTACGAGGTCAGTCACCATCGAAGACATCGATGACCTGTACCTGATGTGGAACGACCACATCAACGCCTCCGCCCTCTATCGCCGCGCCCTCCGCGAGGAAATGGAAGTCCGCGGTGTTGACCCCGATGAACTCCGCGACCTCCTCGAACGGGCCCGCGAGCAGGGCTACACGCTCGACGAGATCGCAGAAGACACCAACCGATTCGACGACCTACAGTCGCTCGTCGAAGAGCAACAGAACCAGCCACCAGCTGGAGACGCCACAGATGATTGACTCGCTATGTCACAGGACCAGACTCCCTCCGACCCTGAGCCTAGCGTCGAAAACCAGTCACCGCTGACCGGGAAGATCCCTCGGCAGGCAGCGCTCACCGTCGTCCTCCTGAGCCTGTTCGCTGTCCAGCCGGTCGCCGCCCAGAGTAACGCGGTCTGTAGCGCAGACAACCTCCCGAGCATGATTGAGGGGTTCTTCCAGCTGACCACCGCGCTGGGGATCGTCGGCCTCGCCATCGTCTGGCAGGCTGACTCCCTCATCGAGATGTTCACCCTCAATCCCGAGCAGAAGAAGGGCCTCAAGCGCCACAAGCGGTCGGCGATGAAGTCCGCGGTCGTCCTCGTCGTGCTCGGCCCGCTGTACACCGTCGCCGGGTCGATGATGGGCCTCCCGCTGGCGCAGTGCGTCGACCTCGTCCCCTGGTAACCACCCCGCAGTCCCGGTGCGAGCCCTATGAACCATCGAGAGCTCTCCGTGCTCATGGCCGGCTTGCTCGCGACGAGCCTAGTCACGGGTATCGTCGCCGCTGACCCGCCACGACCAGGTACGGAGGGAAACGGGCTCACGGAAAACGAGTCGGCAACGCTGTGGTCACGTGATGCGGACAACTACATCAGCCAGGAGGAGTACCGCCAGCGCTACGGCGAGGACCGCTCCGCCGTCCATCAGGTCGCCAACGGGACGGACATTACGTTCAAACGGCCGCCCGCGACCGCGGCGACGTGGACGCGGAACGACTTCGAGGACCTCGACGCCGCCGGCCCAGATACGTCCGTGCATCCGCCGCACGCGGACCTCGAGGAGGGCGTCTTCATCGAAGATGCTCACGCGACGATCTTCGCGGTCCAGCCCTCTACTCGTGGCCACCTCGAGTCCGGTGAAACCCCACTCTACATCGCGCCGAATGGGACGATGCGCGGGTTCGTTGATTATCGCGTTCGCGTCCCCAACGGGAGTTCCTCCGGCAACACGACTATCTCGTGGTCGCTCACGGAGCACGAGATCGAAGAAGTCCGGTTGAAGAAGGACGGCGAGACCATCGCCGAGCGTGACGGGTCACATACGCCTGCCCTCGACTACCAGATCGAGGACGACTGGAGTGCGAATCTCACGTTGGAAGCGGAGATTAGCGTCCGGCTGAAGAAGACCGTCAGGACCGACCTGGGTGACCGGACGGACGTCGACGTCACCTATCGGACGGAATCACGCAATGTCTCCGATTCGATCGGCGTCGAGATCTACGACCTCTCGGCGTACCCCTACTACGCCGAGTATCCGAACGGCGACGCTGGCGTGGCGATCTTCCAGTCGCGGCCATGGCAGGGGTACACGCTCACGGAGGACGGTGAGGCACGGGTCCGTGGCATCTGGCGGTTCTACACCGCTCGGAACACCAACTGGGACACGCTCGTCCGGTCGAATCGCACGGATAGCGCCACCGTCGAGTCAGACGCGATTCCGGTGTACGTCCACGCCTATCCCTCGCGGATCGGGCCGCGTGCCGAGCCGGTTCGAGACGGACCGGAACTCATCGAGACCTGGGGGACTGACCGCCCGTCACCAGTCGGTACCATCGGTGAGAACATCAATATCGACATCGTCAACCAGTCGTACACGACGACGTACGGCGTCGCCGTTCGAGCTGAGAACGTCGATCGAGAGGCGCTGCATGTAGCGGGAATCGTCCGGGGCGTGAATGCGTCAATCGTCGAGCCGGACGCCGGCTCCGAGCGGCAGCTCCACCGCAGCAATCTTACTGTTGAGGTCATCCATCAGAATCAGTCGCAAGCGACGCTCAGGGTCGAACTCCGGGACAATCAAACTGGTGCGCCGATCGCGCTCGACGATAGCCGTCAGTATCCAATCGGCGGCACCACCCGAAACGGGTACATCACGGTCGCGGATCAGCGCGTCGAGACCAACGCCTCGGGAGTGGCGATCGTGACCATCGACGAACCGGGCATCTACACGGCTCGGTACCATCCGGGCTCGTGGCTCGGTCACGACCCAGCGTACGTGAGTGATACCGCGACGGCCCGGTGGCACCCACTCGGGACGATCGACGGCTGGTTTGCACTGGTGTTCGAGGTCGGCTGGCAGCTCCTGCCCTTCTTCGTGATGTTCTACGCTGGCAAGCGCCTCCTGCGGATGCTCGGCCCAGAAGACATCTTCGGACAAAACCCATGACTCAGGACAATCCCCACCTCAGTAGACGGACCGCCCTCCGAACAGTCGCCGGCGCCGCTCTCGCGAGCGTGGCCGGATGTCTCAACAACGGCGATTCCCCGGATGGCGGGAACTCAACACCGTCTGATGAAGGAGGAGTCATCCAGGAAGTCACTATAGAGGGGACAGAACTCGTCGTTGAATACTCCTCACAGGAGGAAGTCGACCAGATTAATCTCGTCCAGCCGAATGGGGAACTGTTCGGTCAGCGAGAAACCGCTGCTGGGTCACAGCAGGTCTCCTTCGAGATCGGGACTTCCTACGAGCCTGGAGAGTATACTGTCGTGGCCCTCAGCGGTGAAGAAACGCTAGCTGAGACTTCCTCTCTGATACAGCCGGAAATTGGAATTCAAGAGGTCGGTCTTTATCGGAATAACCCTGAGAAGCCGTGGGACGAAGTCTACGGAGACACCGAGACGGATCGGCTAAAGAACGGGGAAGCGTACGTCACCGTCGGAAACACCGGAAGCGGACCAGAAGCGATTGTTGAGTTGATTTTCTCCGGTGATGTTCCAAACCCTGTCGAAGATCCCCGAGGTAGCGGGATGTATGAAACCGAGCAGGTGGTGATCTCGCCGGGAGAAACTACCGACCTGTTCAGTAGTTCGTTCCCGTTTGGTTCTGAATCTGAGGAGGGAATGGGATGCTCCCCGGACGGGAACAGCGGCCAGTTCACCGTTACAGTCCGAACCCAGGTTGGCGGCGACCAGGTATCGAAATCCTTCGATGTAGAGTACTCCGGATCCACGGAGATGAGTGACTGCGAGGTTTCAATCACGGAGGCCTAACGATGGTGGACCTGATAGACGTCGTTCTCGAGGGCTTCAAAGACGTCGTCGATTGGTTCATCGGTCTGTTCATGGACGGGCTTCGGTCGGGGTATCAGACGCTGACCGAAGAGATGTTTGGCACTCCGACTCCCCAGACTGAAGGGACGTTCATTTTCGGAGAACCAAGTAACGCCCCTTGGCCAGCAATTCAGGAAGGACTCATCGGTGGCGAGATCATGTTGATCTCTCTGCTGCTACTCGTGATGAGCGTTCAGGGACGACACACCATCCGCATCTTCAATATCGGGAGTGCGTACGAGGCTCGGAAGACCAAGAAGACTGCCTGGGTCGGAGCCTTTCTGATTATTACCTGGTACTGGATTGGAGCGCTCGCGCTCTACCTTGTTGATGGGTTCACGATTGCCCTGATGCCGGAGCTGTCCTCGCTGGGCTCTGCTATGCTGCAGTTCATAACGGGGTCGATTACCAATCCCGGTCTTGGTCTCCTCTTTGCTCTCATCGGAGGAATCTCGATGTGGGCACTGGAGGCGCTGTTCTACATCAGGCAGATTCTCCTCTACGTCTACCTGTACGGGATGCCCATCGCGTTCGCCGTTGCGTATGGCAATATCCCAGTCCTCTCTGATGTCGCGATGGGGTTCAGCAAACGGTTCGTCCCACTGGCCATCCTACCCCTGCCTGCGGCGATAGTCCTCAAAGGATACGACCTACTCTACTCTGGAGGGGCGTTGACGCCGGGATCAGCGTTCCTCAAGTATCTCGTTGCGGCTTCACTTCCCCTCGTTGCGCTCTATGTGACGTGGAAGACGTTCAAGTACGCGACCCCGCTGACGGCGAAGGTTCTCGGTGGTGCGACGAAGGGAGCGGCCCTCATCGGCGGTGTCGCCGCTGGGGCCTATGTCGGCGGCGCCGGCGTCGCAACGACGGCGGCCCGGTGGGGACCGAAGGCCGCAGCGGGACACGCTGTGGCGCAGAAAGCTGCAGCCCGTGGCGCGAACAGCGACGAAGACGGCGGGACGCCGTCCTACCGGCGGACCGAGAACGACCCTGGAGGTTACTAACAATCCATGTCCATCGACGAAGACGCAGCCGCACGGCGCATCATGGACCAGTTCGGTGAGGAGAGTCGCATCCCCTACCTCAACATCGAGGAAGGCGACGTCGGCGTCCTGATCGCCTTCCCGATCGTCGGCCTGTTCATCGCCGGCCTCACCGGCATCGAATCACTCGCCCTGCCGTTCGTCGCAGGTGGGTTCGGGTTCGGCGTCGCGATCGTCTACGTCTCGCCCGACCACCTGAACGCGTGGACGTGGACGAAAGACGTCTATCGCTACGTCAAGCGCCCCCAGATCACGTTCAGTGCCCCGGAGGAGCCCGACAGTAATACCAACGAGACAGAGCGAAACGAGGGCGGGCTCGCGAACTACACACCGTTCAAGCCCGACGAGCGGACGCAGGACCTCACGAACATCGAGCGGGCGTGGCCGGGTGCTGGCGCGATCCAGCGTGCCGACGGGACGATGGAGGCGTTCATCGAGATCGACCCCGGCAACATGGATTTCGCGATGTCCGACGACTGGGCACAGCTCCAGGACGCCGGCGAAGAGTTCGCCAACAAGGAACTGGACTCGAAGCTCAAACTCCACGCCACGACCCGCTCGTTCCCGGTCGAACAGATTACGGAGAACATCGAAGACCGCCTGAACGACGAGGACGTCAAAGCAAATCCGATCTTCCGGGAACTCCTCGAGGAGTATCGGGAAACCCGACCCAAAGAGATGCGCGAACGGGGCATCCAGCAGGTGCGGTACTACATCGGCGTCGAGGTCACGCCGCTGGAGGTCTACGACCGCTTCCGGGATGAGGGCACACCGGCCGAGAAGCTGACGCAGTTCCCCGTCATCGGGTTCCTGTTCAACCCGTTCGTAACCCGCCGGGAGGACCTCACGGACGTCGAGCGCCGCGCCCAGATGTTCGAGAAGCTGGACAGCCGAGTCAACGACGTGCGGTCGGAGTTCATCCAGCAGGCCTCAGGCTGGTCCGCTCGGCGGCTCAGCACGGTCGAGCTCTTCGTGTTGAATATGGACTTTTGGAACGGCCGCGAACACGACTACGACGACGCAGAGAGCATCGTTCGCGAACAACCTATCATCGGCGACTCGCGCCGGGAGGATGCCCACGATGCGTAACCTCGTCCTCCAGACGGGCAGCGGAGCCGTCGGCCAGCTCACGGAGTGGCTGACGAATCCGACTTCAGCTGAAGGAGCGGCCCTCTACATCCTGCTCGCGGTACTGGTCGGGATCGGCGGGAAATTCCTCTGGGACTGGTACACCGAAGACGACGAGGAAGAGGTCGAGTTCTCGGACCTGCTCGACGAGGAGACCATCGAACAGGGCGCGGCCGAACGCCAGCTCCTCGACGACATCGCCGAGTCACACAAGACGGTGACCGCGCCGGCGGCCATCGAGTGGGAGACACGCGCAGCACGGGTCGGCGAGCAGTGGACGACGACGCTGTACATCGCTGACTATCCGGACTACCCCAACGACGGCTACCTCTCCGAGCTCTTCGAGATGACGGACGTGCAGTTCGATCTGACGGCCCACATCACGCCGAAGAACCAGGAGCGGGCCCGGAACGAACTGCAGGATATCGCCGACGACCTTCAGGTGGACGCTGACCTTGAACAGAGCGTGCGAAGTGCCTACCTACAGGAACGCGCCAACGAGGCCGCAGCGACGTACAAGGCCGTCGAGAACGGCGCGAACGTCTTCGACCAGGGGATGTTCATCACGGTCAGAGCCGACGAGAAGGAGGCACTCCGCGACGCCGTCCAGAAGGTCAAGAGCGCGCTCCGTGACGACCCCGCGAATCTCACGCCGAAGACGGCGATCTGTCGGCAGGATCTCGCCCTTCAGTCCGCCGCACCCATCGGTGACAACGAGTTCGGGCGGACGTCGATTGCGCTCGGCGGCGCCGTCGGCGCGTTACTGTCTTCGCCGCACAACGCGACGATTCTCGAGGAGGGCGGCGTCGAATTCGGAATTCACAAGGACAACCAGAGTCCCGTGGTCATCGACCCGTTCGCGAGGGACAACGGCTACGCGATGTTCACCGTCGGCGACACGGGGTCGGGGAAGTCGTTCAGTTCGAAGCAGAACTTCATCCGCTCCATCGAGCAGAGCAAGGACCGTATCGGCATCATCCTCGAGCCGTTGAACAACTGGGCGGGGGTCGCGGAAGCCCTCGACGCCAAACGCATCACGGTCGGCGGGACGCTCGGCCTGAACCCCTTGGAGATTCGGGAGACGCCTGAACACGTCCAGCGGGCGATGGGCGAGGACGCGAGCCCGTTCAACGAGAAGCTCGACGACGCGATGAGCTTCCTCACGAACTTCTTCGCGCTCCGTGGCATCTCGCTTGGCGACCGCCGGACGACGCTCGAACTCGGGCTCAAGCGTGCCTACAAGCGCCAAGGAATCACCGACGACATCTCCACGCACAGCAACCCGAGCCCGACCATCCGCGATATGATGGACGTCTTCGAGGATATGGTCGACGACCCCGAGGAGTTCGTCGTCCGGTCCGACGAGGAGGCCGGGAAGATCAAGGAGGACGCGACGTGGCTCCTCGATCAGCTCCGCCCCTTCGAGGACGACGGTCGCCACGCCAATCTCGGCCAAGAGTCCGACTTCGACATCCGGGACGAGAAGGTCATCTATCTCGACCTCGCCCAACAGGAGGGCAGCGTCGACAGCAGTACGGCGCTGACCATGCAGCTGCTCATCTCGCTGGTCTACGAGCGCGCGAAAGTCTCGGACAAGGAGGTCGTGTTCTACATCGACGAGGCGCGGTACATCATGCAGGACGCCGCGAGCCTGGCGTTTCTTGAAACGGTGTTCCGTCACCACCGCCACCACGACCTCTCGATCCGGCTGGTCACACAGACCGTCGACGAGTTCTTCGAGCACGCCGAATCCGAGGCGATCCTGGATCAGTGTGCAGTCAAGCAGTTCCACCGCCTCGACGGGATGGACGAGGAGTGGGCCGACGAGTTCGGGCTGAACTACGCGCAGATGCGGTTCGTCCAGGACGCCGTGCCGGGCAACGAGGACGCCGGCTTCTCCGAGGCCCTCGTGGGCGTCGACGGCGAGTGGCGCGGTATCCAGGTCAAAGCGATGCCCAAGGAGAAGCAGGTCATCGACTTCGACCCGACCTCACAGATCCGGTCCTCGCTGCCCGGCGCCGGCGACGACGCCGTCGATACCGAGATGGAGGAGTTCCAGGAAGAGCTCGAACACCGAGCAACGAACGGAACGAACGAAACGAGCGAACTGAACGAGGAATCAGACGCCGTCGAAGCTGAGCCAGACGGCGGGTCAACGGAGGACACCAACGATGGCTGAGTACCTGCGCGTCACGCCGACATCCGAGCGGCTTGACCCGGAGAGCATCCCCCGAGTCCTCGACAGCCTCCACAAACTGACCACGCCCGGCTCGTCGGGCCTCGGGGCGAAGCTGAACCCACTCCACAGTGAGACACCACCCCGATTCGAGTTCCTCGCGATCAGTGATGGCCCGGACGACCCGGTAGAGTTCTTCTACGGGGCCGATGCGCACCTCGATACGCTTGAGAAGCGTCTCCGCTCCATCTATCCAAGCACGTTCGACATCGAGCGCGTCGACGTCGACGTCGCCTCTCGGCTCATTCAGCCAGTCGAGTTCACACCGCAGGAATTCGTCGACCACTACGAGGCCGGGCGGCTGCAGTACGAGTTTGGCCCGGCAGAACAGTACGACATCGTCGACGAGGAATCAGGGGACTCCGAGCCAGCCGAAGCGGACCCCGTTGTCGACGGCGGTACAGCAGCCACGAGCGTCCCCGATCATCACGTTACTGTCGGGGACTCAGCCCTCGAACTAGCGCCGCCCGATGCACTTCCAGACGACGAGGAAGAGCGACGGGCCATCGAGGAGCCGACGACGACACCGGCGGGAACGATTCTGGCTCGCCCGGCACAAGACGCTGTCTCGCCGCTCGGGGTTCGGTGGTGTGGTGCCGCGTCGCGGAAGCAGGACTGGATGACCTCGCTGACGCCGTTCACGGCAGAGGAAACGAACGGCGATCTCTCGTCCGTCGACGAGCCCGGCGCGGCACTGGCGTCGCTGATCGACCACCTGATGGAGGCGACAGCGCCGACCGCGTTCCAGGTTGTCTTCCAACGGCGTGCTAGCTGGCAGTCCGACGCGGAGGTACGGAAAGAGGACCTCGTCGACGGCCGCGACACGTTCTTCCAGGAGGTCGTTGGGTCGTTGCTCGAGGTCGAGGACCAGCGGAGCGACCAGGACGACCGGCAGCTCAGCGAGGCCGTCGAGAAGCGCATCGAGTACATCGACGCGAAGAACGCCAAACGGTCGTTCACGGTCAACATCCGGGCCGTCGGCGTCCCCACCGACGACACCCGCGACGACCTCGATGCCCGGATGGACTCGCTCCTCCCCGTGTTCGACCCGCTTGATGGGCCGTTCTACGAGGTCGAGGGGCAACGCCTCCGGGACAGCGGCTTCCGTGAGAAAACGAAGGAGAAGAAGGCACGGGCCGCTCTCCAGCGCCTCCTCAATCGCGAGCTGACGACGGGCCGGGGGAAGACCCGCCCCGAGCTGGTCCTCAGCGGGACGGAGCTCGCGAACTTCGTCCTCGTCCCCTCCTCCGAACAGTTGACCGTCGAAGGGACGCGGGGAACGAGGGCCGAACAGCAGAGTCGGAATCCGCTCCCGTGGCCGAACCCGGATCTGATCCAGCAGTTCCAAGACGGGATGGCCATCGGGTACGCGCTCGACGAGAACGGTGAGCCACGGCCGGACCCCATCCGGATCCCGCCGGACCTGTTGCCGACGCATTACGGCCGGTTCGCGTCGACGGGTGGCGGGAAGTCGAAGGCCATCATCAACGACGCGCTCTCGCTCCGCGAGACGACGGGTGGCCCCGTCGTCCTCGTCGACCCGAAGGGCGACGGGATGTGTGAGAACTACCTGCGCTGCCACTACGAACGATTCGGTGGTTTGGACGACGTCTACCACTTCCGCGTCCCGGAGACGATTCCCGCGTTCTCGTTCTTCGACATCCGGCCCGCGCTCGAAGCGGGCCGCAACCGTGAGGACGCGATTCAGGACAAGGTCGACCACTTCCACGATATCCTCCGTATGATTATGGGCCGCGAGCAGTACGGCCAGGCGTTCGTCGCGAACGAGATCCTGAGTTACCTAATCAAGGCGCTGTTCGACGAGGAGTACGGGAACGACGTGTTCGGGCTGGACGACCTCTTCGCCGCCGCCCTCCGGATGCAGCGCGACCAGACGATTCCCCCGGTCTCAGCGGACAACCAGAACATCGAGGAATCGCTGACGCGCCACTTCGCGAAGGACAACCACCAGTTCCAGGTGTCGATGGACGCCGTCGGGAACCGCCTCGACAAGCTCAAAGAGGACGCGCATCTCCGGCGAATCTTCAGCCACGTCCCTGAGCAGAACGACGCCGGCGAGTACGTCGACAACCGCTTCGACTTCCGCGAATTCCTCGACGAAGACGCTACCATCATCTTCGACCTCGGCGACCTCCGGCCGGAGGCACAGCGAGCGATCACACTCCTGCTGTTGAGCAACCTCTGGGACGCCGTGCAGGTTCGCCGTCGCGACGGTCAGACCGACTACGAGAAGCTCACGAACCTCATCATCGAGGAGGCGGCGCCGGTCGCGTCGACGAAGCTCGTCTCCGAGCAGCTACTGCCGCAGGGCCGATCGTTCGGGCTGAGTATGGGGCTCGTGATGCAGTTCCCCGAACAGGTGCGGAACCGGAACGAGCGAGCCTACGACGAGGTGCTGAACAACATCAAGACGAAGCTCATCGGCAACATCTCGATCGAGCGCGACCTCGCGGAGTCGCTTGCCCACGAGGACCTCAGCCCGACCGAACTCCGCAACCGAATCAACACGCTTCCGAGCGGCGAGTGGATCGCACAGCTCCCGAGCCCGTCCTTCGGGGAGACTGGTCCGCCGCCGTTTTCGTTGAAGCCCCTCCCGATTGCGCCGGGGCATCCAGAAAGCGACCAGCCGCTCACAGAGCCCCAAGAAGACCATTTCGAGTCCGTGTCCCGGCCACGGATGGTCGAGCGGACACAGGCCCAGCACGGGCTAACAGAGCCGACTGAGTCGAGCACTGCTCCGGAAGAGACTGGCTGGGGGAGTTCGGGGGCCGAGACGACGGGCTCGGCTGCCGACGGCGACTCAGGAACGGACCCGACGCAATCCGCGTTCATCAGCAAATCGACGACCGAAGATGCGTCGACGTCGACCACGCCGACCGAGACGGACAGCGACCCAGATGCAGACGAGTCAGAGATAAGCCCCCTGTTCGGGCAGGCCACCGAAACGGACGAGGACCCAGCTGGTGACCAAACAGCGGAGCCGGAGAACGGGGCAACGCCCGTCCAGGAAAGCAGCGTGCCCGTTCCCGATGACGAACTCCGACAACGCGGGCTCAGCCGTGACGACGTCCGGTTCCTGAATCGGGTTCTCGACGTGATGAACCGAGAGGACGACGAGTACACGCTACTGGACAGGATGAGCCAGCTTCGGGACGAATACGACGACCTCCATGTGGAGCGGCTCACGGAGCAGGACCTCCTGGAAGCGGACTCCGCGGCCGGGCGCAAGTACTACACCGTCCTCCCGGACGGTCGAGACCTCCTCGGGAGAGAATTGAAGGCGGGGCCAGGAGCGGGCGATCTCGGCGAGAAAACGCCACACAAGGTTGGCGTCCGGCTCCTCGAGCTGTGGCTCCAGCAGCGGGATGACGTCGTTCGCGTGGAACCGTACTACGAAACTGACGACGGCACGGTACTGGACGTGGCCGGCTTCGACGCGGACGGCGATCTCGTCTGGGCCGGCGAAGCAGAGCTCGCGAGTAACAACCGGCACGCCCCGGTCGAGGATTACGACAAACTCCGCGCGGTGGACGCCGACGCGATCTGGGCCTTCAACAATCGCGAGACGGCGCTCGACGTCCTGGATAGCCTTGCCGACGCGGATCGGATCGACGAGCGGGTCAGCGGGCGGGCGGCACGGTCGTTCGCGACCATCAGAGACGCCGTCGATGACTTCGATGCTGCGGGCCTGACCACCGTTCGGGGCTTCAAAAATCTCGATCAGGAACTTAACCCATGACCTGGCGACAGGCGACCCGCGAGGAGATTTACGCCTACTACGCCGAAGAATTCCCCCGCTATCTGGATGACCTGCCGGAATTCATCACGGCGACCGGCCCGAAACAGTACGCCATCGCCTTCCGAGAGTCCCACCCGGTTCGCAAAGATGAGGTGCCGGACAAGGACTTCATCCGGCGGGATACGTGGCAAACAGATGCTTCGGGGGACCGAACGACGCCCGAGTTCGACGACTTCGAGGACGTCGTTGAGTTCATTCGGCACCCAGCTCGCAACGACCCGCTGGGACGGAGCAAGTTCGCACTCGCTGATCCGGAGGTGCTAGAGCAGCCGGACCCACGGCCAGACGCCGTGTACTACGCGCTGGATCACTGGGAACGACCCTGGGTCCTTCTCGTCGACATCGACGCGAAAGAGATCGCCCGAGACCGAGCGGACGAGATGGTGTCGGCGGACGTCGACAGTCGGGACGACGATGCGCTCCTCGACGCTGCAGGTATCCTCGACGCCGCTCCCGAGGGGTATCCGTACGCCTTCGAAGACGTCGACCGCGCCATCGAGTACGGGTTCGAGGTGCGCGACATCTTCGAGGACGATTTCGACGCCGAGGAAACGATGGTCGTCTACAGCGGGCAGGGTGTCCACGTCTACCTGCTGGATACCGACCCGGCGCACCGATACGACGAGCAGAGTCGCGAAGTGTTGAACGACCTCCTCCTCGAGACGTACGACATCCCGATCGATCCCGTCGTGACGGCCGACCGCCGGCGTGTCGCTCGCCTGCCCTACTCGCTGCACGCCGACGTCTGTAGCATCGTTCAACCAATCGAGAGTCCGGCGTTCGACGTTCGGTCGGCGACACCCGAGGTGATCGACGAATGAGTCCGAGTACCCCCACCGACGACGAGGACATGGCGTATCGGGTTGCGGCACTCCCGCTGGAGTACGGTGAGACCCGCATCAACCAGCTGTTTACGCGTGGCTACAACCGATACGTCGTCGACGGCGAGGACCAACCAGAGGACCTCGTGAACGACGTCGAGCGGTTCGGGACGGCGGCGTTCAAAGAGCAGGTCCGTGTCGACGCCGCCGAAGAGCCGTTCGTCGACGAACCGGGGACGCTCGCCGTGCTCGCGACGCTGAGTGCGATCTGTGTGAAAGAAAACCCGAAGTTCGAGCACGCGTCACCACGGAACATTCAGGTACTCTACGACATCCGAGAGCTGTACGTCAACAATCTCGCCTCCCTCATTCGAGCCCACGGCGATGGGTCGCTCCAACAGGACATCGCCGACGTGCTGTACAGCAAGGAGCCCGGTGAAGATGGCCCGCATCCGGGTCGGGTCTGTACGGGCATCACAGAGATGCCGGAGTTCGGGGAGGGCCTGTACCTCGAAATCCCGATGGCGGCGGCGTCACGCAAATGTCTCGTTCGAGCGGAGGGCGAGTCATCGACGGGGAGTGACGATGGCGGGGAGATACTGACGCGAGTGAAGGACAACAACCTGTACGTCCCGGTCGGTGATTTCGACAGCAAGTATCGGGACTACGCTGAGCGGGCATTCAAGAAGCTCCTGCGGGTGCAAGAAGACGGACTCTCCGACGACCAGCTATCGTGGCTGACCACGAACGAGTCGGCGATTACGGAGCGGATCGACCGCTTCCTCGAGACCGGCCATCACGAGCGAATCTGGCGGAACTGGGACCGTGGAGAACGGACGATTCGCGTCCTCCGGCGGGCCCTGAGTGACGCGCCCGACGACGTGGCGCAAACGGGCGAGTTCCAGACGGCGAAAGAGCTCTATCGAGCGGTCACCGCGTATGACGCCGAGGACGACTGGGAATCCTCTGTAACGGACTGGATCTCGAGTCCGAGCAGTCTCGCGAAGACGCTGGCCGACCACGAGTCCAACTCGGCTGTCACCATCGACCGCGACGGGCGCGTCAATACCTACCGAATCGGGCGAGCCGGAACCGGCGCCGAACAGATCGAAGTGCGAGAGATCGAGGACCTCTTTGAACTCCCCTGTATGGCGAATATGGAGGAGCGGCTACACGAGAAGAAGCCTGTTCGAAAGGATCTCTACAACTTCGCGCGGATGGTGATGTGGCTGCCGCAGTACCAGGACAGCAGCCTTGACGAGATCGTCGCGGACCTCAAGGACGTCTTCTCCCGGTGGCCGTGGTACGACGAGCAGGAGACCGAGTACCAGGTCCGCTACGAGTTCTCGAACACGATCGACGGCGACACGCCGTTGCCGATGAACTGCGATAACGACGATCTACAGCGCTACTGTATCGGCCAGGACCAGTGTCCCTACTCGATCTGGGGCAGCCTCCCGTTCCCGGATGAGATGTACGAGCAGGTTGAGGAGGAGTCCGCCGGCCCCACTGAGCAATTCTGATTCAGAGAGTGGGATATGGCAGCAGTCTATCGTTGGCTTCGCACCGGTATAGTCCTATAATCATACAGTCGATGATAGAAACACTACCCTCAGCAACAACTTATGACGATTGGATCAGCTCGTCCAATTCATCCACAATCCACCCACCAGTAGCCCCCTTTGCAACAATTTCGTGACGAACTCCATCGTTGTACACTAACTCTAGCTCCCGGTGATATTCCGGCCCAGAGCGCCCCTCAATCATCGCCTCCAGACGCCGTAACATGAACTCACTATACTTCCACGGCAATGATCCCTCTTCATACTCTCTCAAGTCGCTACACCTCGTGAATAGGATTTCCGTGATATACTTCTTGAACTGGTGTGGAATCTCTTCAGTCGTCAGAATCTCCTGGTGACACGACAACATAATTTCTACTGCCGACTTAGGAATGGTCCCACCTCGATCACGCCGATACGATTCTAGCGCTATGAATTCCTCAAAGTCGCCATCCTCATCCTTCACATCATACTCGTCGTTTTTAACCAGCCGTTCCATAATCCGGAGTAAATCTCCCATGTTACTGATCATCTCATACATAAATCGGGAGTAGTCGTTCGGCCATTCGCTATCTGGATCAGTTTCCTCCGTATTCTCGTAGTTCTCGCACATTAGGCGCGTCATCGATTCGTAATAATACAACCACATATGCCAGTCAATTCGCTGGTAGAACGCCTCACGCACCATAATATCAAAGAAACTGATGGCGATGAAGAGCGGGTCGTTAAACACGTAGTCCTTCGAGCGATTCACGGATGTCAACCGCTGAGCGTTGTACTTATCGTAGTCCTTCGTTCCCTGATCGCGCAGCATCTCTTTGGCCGTATCCCCGACCGGCTTGTACGCATCTAATTCCTCAGCACGAGAGCAATCCGAGAACAACGCATGCAACAACCGATTATCGGGATCAACTCGATATCGGTAGATCCCGGCCATCGACATATTATTCGAGATTTCTTGATACAGCAAGCTGTTTTCTTCTCGAAGGAGCGTTGTGAGGTACTGGTGCGTAACGTCTCGACGCCGAAACCCGTCGAGGTCGGTGTCTAAGATGATGTCAATCCCGAGCCCAGGGTCAAGAATTGGGTGTTTAGCGCCGAATTCAGGGTCCAACAGCAGAGTTTCTGTGTAACTGGAGGCGTCTTCTGCCGAGTCTGCAAGCCGGTAACGTAGCGCTGCGAGGTAGTATGTTGCTTGCCGACGCTTCAGTTCAAAGCTGTCTCGTACACGCTCACGAGCAGTTTGCTCTGCGTTATCTTCCTCTACATATTCGATCAAAGGCGAAGAGTCATCGAGTTCTTCTGCTTCTTCTTCAGTCTCGATAAGGGTGTGTGTGACTGTAATGTCGATGTCTCGCCATTGTTGTTCACTCGGTGGAGTGGGTTTCTTCGGGTGGTCGATAAGGGGTGTATAGTTGTCCCGAAGCACTTCCACGAGCGTAGCGTATTCGCCCCGGTTGTAGAGGTCTCGAAGTGTGGATAAGAGCATTTGTTCGTTGCGAATACGCACGCTTTTGCTTAGGAAGACTCCGAGGAATATGCCCATGATCGTGATGGCCGCAGCTAACTGGATGAATTCGATTTCGAGAGCAGTGATTTCGATAGGGGATTGTGTGTAAGAGGTAGTCAGGCTCCAGAGTGTGGTTTTGTCGGTGTTCTGTAAGTAGATGCTTCCGGCGTAGCTCGCTAGAACGGTCAGTCCGAGAGCTGTGAGAAGGGCTGCAAAAGGTTTGTTCCAGAGTGTATAGGTAACTCGGAGCTGTCGATAACGCGGTAGAACGCTGTAGATGGCGACAATGGTGGCGAAAAGTGTGAATATAAATAATTCCGCCATTTTCCAGGGAGTGGTTCTCGAGGTTTATTAACTGTAAGTATTTGCACAGCCGTCTATCCAGCGACAATCAGATGGAACATCAAGCAAGATACGCGCCCCGTGTTCAGCACGTCAACTGAAACCCATCAAAACGGATGAATTATAAGATTTTCTTAGATAGTAGAAACAGATCCACTATAACCCCGTCGAGCAATTGTCAGCGGCTAACACGGCCAAAATCGAGGGAATCGGGGATATTCCACAATTCGAAGTGCCGAGTCGGAGGATCTTGAGAGGTTCAGTCCAGGTGATGCAACGGTTCCAAGTTATCCAGATACGGCCGTAATCACCTTCGTTACCCTGCCGTCGAGCAATTTTTGAGATTATGGCATTACTCCGGAACTCGTCGAGGTATCTTCTACCGCCTCAAATCGGCCCGACGGGGTTCTTCTTCGATTTGAGGGCGTCATATTGTCTTGCATATCGCGGTTTTCGTCCAAAGAAAGAGGCGATATGCAATGTGCGAAGGCCGCCGGCTCTCTCAGGCCGAGGGGCCATCACAGGGGTAGCGGAACTACGGAAGTATCAGATTTAGCGCATTGGTTGACAGGGTGCGTTTCGGTGGGGTCTGTTGCCCCCGCGAGGGGGTGGCGGGGCGCGTCACGTGCCCCCAATAGACGATGGTTTCGGAACAACGCAGTAAGACACGAGCAGCGGATCACGCAGCAACTACCACTGACGGTGAGGCGCCGTGGGCGGACCTCGAGATGACGGTTCCGACCGACCGGAATCACGCGTCGGTCGTCGCGCTCGTGGAGTGTACTCTCGTCGAGCTCACGCACGAGGCCGTGGGAGCCATCTTCATCTCCCGGCAGGTCGGGCGGTCGACGCGGACGCAGTACGTCGCGGCCGACGACGTCGGCGAGGAGTTCCAGAAGCGGCACTTCGACGACCGGCAGGGCTGGCACGAGACCACCGTCCCTCGACGAACCGTTCGCGACGAGCTCATCACTCAGCTCACGCGGTCGGCGTCAACGACGGCGGAGTGGGCAGGTGAAGAAGCAGCCAGCGACCCAGATACCTTCGTCGTGAAGCCAGTTCGAGAGCTCCGGACGCCGTAGCGGCTAGACTTAACCAACATTCCGAACCGATACCGACACAGTGTTGGTTAACTCTGGGGCTATCGCGACCCCTTTTTCCAGAACAGGACCACAGCTGGAATCGCCATTTTCGCAAGGAAGACTACGGACTGAGTGCGTATCGCAGAATGTTACCCACTTAATCAAATTGTCTAGGTCGCGTGAAAACCTACTGGACTCTTCCGTATGAAGCACGTACTATCTGTTTATCACAGACCTCACGTCATCGGGGAACGCCCCCCGTTCCGATCCCCCCTCCGCTGATTTAGACGTTGCTAAACTCCGTCTTGAATTGAGCGAAAAGTCCTTGGAAGAATTAGTGGAAGATGGGGTGGTCAAGTGGGATCCCGAGAGAAATATTGTAAAGAAAGGCCCCCACTTCGACAAGGAACGTCCCCTCAAGAGCTAATTCAGGATTCGACATGGTGTATCATGCCACAATCGTATTCCTCTCCGCAGTCTAAAGAGAAGGATGCCTGAACAGGATCCAACTACCAAACGGGAGTTTCAAGAAGCGATGGATGACCTCATTCTTCGTGCACTTGAGAACGGTGTTCCCATAGACAATGGAGGATACGAACTACGCCATGACGCCGAGACTCGAGACTTAGAAGTGATGATTTTCCGGTTGAAGAAGTCGGGATAATGACGATGACTAGCAGCCCTGAGCAGGATTTTCACCCCATCGCTGAATTGAGAAGGGGATATTGCGCCTAACTAAAATCAGTCGAATAACCCCGCCCACCGCCCTACTCCTCGAGTAAGTATACCTTGGCGGCCGGTCGGCTCGATTGACCGTCGCGACGGGTTTTATCGGGTCGCTACTCCTCGAGAGCGAGTATGGTCGTCGTCGAGGAAGTCACCAAACTGAGCGCGCGCCGCACCCAAACTTCGTCCGAGGCGTTTCCGGACGATGCGCTGGCGTCGATTCGGGCGGCCGTTGAAGCTGTCCCGGCCAGCGTCTTCGACGACTCGACGAAACACACGGAGGTCGGTGGGTTCGATGCCGCGATCGCCGACAAGCTCTCGCAGTACGAGTACGAAGGGGACGCCGCCGGCGGCTACAACCCGAACTGCAAGCTCTGGTCGCATCAGGGGTTTAACTACAGCGTCGATCTCTACGACGCCGACGCCCGTATCGCCATCGAGGTCGAAAAGAGCGAGCGGAAGAACGTCAGCGATGACCTCCTCAAGTTCCAGAAGGGGTACCGCACCCAGAAGGACGGCCGGCCAAAGATCGAGTTCGGCTGTCTGGTTGTGCCAGTAAACTACCTGGGCCGGCATAACCTGTACCAGCACAGTCTGACCAAGCTCGACTTTATGAAGGGCGTCCTGTTCATCGACGATGTCGCCGTCATCGGCTATCGCGATCCCCGACCGGACTAGACGCTGTCCGCCCTGACTGTTTATCGGCGCCGGGAGGCGTGCAGCGCGCAATAGCGTGCGCTGTGTGACTCACCATGCCTGATCCCGATCCGCACGACGACACGAGTCGCGACTACGAACAGTTCGAGAAAGAACAGCTCGCCCAGGACCGCGACGCCGCCGGCGTCGACACGGCGGACGTCGACGACACGACGGCCCAGAACCTGGTCAACGACCTCATCGACGCGGACGTCGTCACTCCGGTTCCCGAGGACCAAGTTCTGGTTCACGAGCCGAGCGGTACCGCGTTCGACTCATCGACGCAGCTAGCCGTCTTCCATCGTGGCTGGACGACTGACCGCGACGCCGACGCGGAGGGCGAGTGATGCAGCAAACCCTCGTCGGCTGTGCATTCTGCGACGCGCCGCCCGGTACCGAGACTGGCGAGGCCCACACCTGGGGGCAAGACGAGCGGGTCACGCACCCGATCTGCGTGGACTGTGCCATCCAGACCGAGCCGGATCCCGACGAGTGCGATCACGTCGCCTGTGACGGCTGTGGGCTGGCCGTCGACACGCTCGCGGCGCTCACGCGATTCCGTGTCGAACTCGGGCATCTGGAAGGCCCGTTGCAGCTGTGCGCCCGCTGTAGTCCGGGTGGGCTCGCGACGTACTGGACGCGCGACCTCGAAGAGCATCTCGTCGCGACGCCGGCAGAGTGACCCCAACACTCTTTACTGATTCGCTGTAAACTGTAATCAAGAACGAATCGTGTCACGCACTTCAAATCGCGCCGACGGCGACATCGTCCAGGACTTTCTCTCGGTCGCTGACCTTCTCGAGGAGCCACAGCTCGCCCAGCTGTACGCGTACCTCGCTAGAGAGGGCGAGGCGACCGTCCAGGACGTAATGGACGACCTCGAACTTGCCCAGGGGACCGCCTACAGTTACGTCAACCGGCTCGTCGACGCCGGCGTCGTCGACGTCACCGACGACGAGCAGCCGCGCCGGTACGCCGCCCGGGAGATCGACCTGACCGTGACGACGGCCGCCGGCGACCGCGAGTACACCATCACGCCGGCGCTGATCGACGCCGTCGGCCGCCGCGAGACGGACGCCGACATCGACACCTACATCGACCGCCACGGCGTCGCCGGCCTCGCGACCGCGCTCACCTACGCCGTCGCTCGGGAGCGTGGGGAAGTGACCCACCGGCTGATGGCGGAGGACCTCGACATCTCGCCGCTGGCGGCGGAGATGATCCTCCAGGCGCTCCGGCCCGTCGTCCACGAGCACTACGACATCGAGGAGGCAGGGGCAGGACTCGACGAGTTGGATATCGACGACGACGGCGCTGACGACGCGTGAGCCGGCTCCACATCGCTGACACCGGCCTGTTCGTCGCGATGGGACAGTCGTCGAACAGTCGGTACCAGGCCGTTCGGCGGTTCGCTCGCCGGAACGACGTCACCTTCGTCCTGCCCGAACGGGTGTACGAGGAGCTGACTATCGACGATCCGGATGTCGAAAACCCGCCCGTCGACACCGCAATCGACGAGGGCTGGGCGACGGTTGCGGCGCCGCTCGAGTTCTCCGAACCGGTCGTCTCGCGGGTGATGGATGGCGTCCAGCGGTACATCGCGAACGCCGACGACCGCCCTGCCGACGAAGTCGAGCGTGCCGACGCCGCCCTCGCCGCCCTCGCTGCCCAGCATCTCAGCGCGGGGACGGCGACCGAGGTGTACATCTACACGACCGATATCGCGGCCGGCGAAGGGGCCGAAACCGTGCTCGCGAGCGAGGGGTACGGTGACTCGGTGACGTTCGTGAACGGCTTCCGGTTCATCGAGGACCTGGTCGCCGGCGACAGTTGACGCTATTCGGGGTCGAGATCACGAGCGTCGAGGTCGCCGGCGAGATACTGCTCTCCCGTTCGCGTGATATCGTAGACGCCGTTGCCGAGGTGGACGAGGAGGCCGTATTCGACCAGCGTCTTGCAACGGGCATTGATGTGTTGGCGAGAGAAGCGCACTCGATCGCTGTCCGCCATTTCTTTTGGGGTATCGGGACCGGCTTCAGCAAGATGCTCCAGAATGCGGTCATCGGCGCGAGACATCCAGTCGGCGTCAAAGCGCATAATCGCTTGTGGTTGCGCCGACGCTATCCCGAACGCGCTAAGTCAATTGAGGAAGCGTTAAGCTTCTGTGGTTGACTCCAAACGTTTTAAACAACTGCCATACTATGCCCCACGTGTACAGATGGATTCCCCACCAGTAGACAGTCCGGCCACATCGAGTGACCTGCTGGTTGATATTGTTGAGAGACTAGAGGCGTGTGGGCTCGAGGATGACACCTATCAGCTCCACGATTACGTCGACGTCGACGCTCTGGACCAGCTCGTGAACGCGTCACAGGCGGACGTAGAAGTTCAGTTCACGGTCGAGGGCGTCCAACTCGTAGTGACGCCGGACAACGTCGACGTTCTGATTGACCAAAGGGAAAGATCAGAGCCACAGTAACCCGATGCCTGCCGAGCGGTGTATCCGGACACCGGCCGGGCACTTCCATCTGGTACGCGGTGGGCGGATACACCGACACTTGGCGTCCACGGCGATTAAATGGTTAACAGGTCGTAACATATTGTAATGAACCGGGCGTATCGCGTGGCCAGTCAATGGTCGGTCACTTTCCTGGGAGGTGCCCTTCTATGGCTTGCACTTGGCCGCGCGATTACTGATACCGACGAGCCTCTCGTCGATTTTATCGAAGTATCTCTTCCGGTTGCGGTCGGGCTTGGACTAATCGTGGGTGGAATCTGGCTGGCACGAACGCACCCAATCGACCGGATCACCCAGCTGACAAAATGGCTCCTTGGGGGCGCACTCGTCGGCGTTGCCGTCACCCTCTGGATCCTGTTCATCATCTCTCTCGAACAGGTTCCCGCCGGCGAACCGATTGTCCTCGTTCTCAATGACGTTGCGCTCTTCATGGCTGCTGGAATCCTGCTCGGCTACTATGCGACCGGCCTGGAAGCACGTGAACAGCAGCTCGAACTGTCTGAACAGCGGTTTCGCGCCCTGACCGAGAATTCGTCATTCGCCGTCATTACCATCGACGAGTCGAGCACGATTCGCTACGCGAACGACGCCGTCGAGGAGCTTTTTGGTTACTCGCCAAAGTCACTCACCGGGGAGCCACTAGCGACGCTGATGCCCGGCCGATTGCAGGAACCACATCGCGACGCGATGGCGCAGTATCTATCAGCGGGCGAGCGTTCGCTCGATTGGGCAGGGCTCGAATTGGTTGGTCAGCGAGCGAACGGAGCGGAGTTCCCCGTGGAGGTTAGCTTCGGCGAATATGCCGTTGCGGACGAGCATCTGTTTACGGGTGTCATTCAGGATGTCTCCGACCGAAAAGCAGCCGAACACCGGCTCCACCAGCACACGTCGAAGGTGACTCAACTCCACGAGATTGCCACTGACATCACCGCGGCTGATTCGAGAGCGGCGATCCACCAACGGGCCGCTGATGGCGCTGTCGAGTTGTTCGGGGCAGATGTCGCCCGAGTTGCCGTCGTAGAAGGTGATCAGTTTGTTCCGGCCGCCAGCTCTGGTTCCGAAGATATCGACGATAGTGAGCCGATGCCGCTCTCGTTCGGGTACGCCGGTCAAAGCTATCAAACCGACACGGTCCTTCGAGTCGACGATCTCGCCGACACGCGGTCAGCAGCCAGGTCGCCCATCCGTGATGGTGGGGGAAAATCCGAGCCCCAGTCATGTGAGGATCCTCGAGCGTTGCTGAGTATCCCGCTCGAAGGCTACGGTGTCTTACAGGTGTTCGCGTCGGAGCCGGGTGCGTTCGCCGAACGCGACGAGGACGTCGCAGAGATGCTGGCAACCCACGTCGTGACGGCCCTCGATCGGATGTCCGCAGAGGCGATGATCCGCCGAGAGCGTGACCGTCTCGAGGAGTTCGCCAGTCTGCTGTCTCACGATCTCCGAAATCCCCTGAACGTCGCACAGGGTCGTCTGGAACTCATCCAGATGACTGGCGAGATAGACCACGTTGACGCAATCGACCGGGCGTTGAATCGGATGGAACGGCTAATCGAGGATATGTTGACACTCGCTCGCGAAGGCGATGCCGTCGGAGAAACGGAACCGGTAGCACTGCGCGCGGTCGCTAATCAAGCCTGGACAAACGTCACAACCAAATCAGCTTCGCTCGAGGTCGAGTCGAGCGTCCAGATCGACGCGGACCGCAGTCGGCTCATCCAGGTGTTTGAGAACCTGTACCGGAACGCAATCGAACACGGCGGCGACGGAGTCACAATTCGCGTCGGCTCCCTCGACGACGGGTTCTACATCGAAGATACCGGCCCCGGCATCCCAGAAGACGAACGAGACGACGTCTTCGAGAGTGGGTATACGACCAACCAGGACGGCACCGGGTTCGGGCTCGCGATCGTCAAACGCATCGTCGAAGCCCACGGGTGGAAAATCAAGGTCACCGAGGGCACAGACGGTGGGGCCCGGTTCGAGGTTTCAGGCACCTAATCTGGGTCAATATTGAGAGTGTGAGGAGACGGAGACGAAAGCCCTCGGCCGCTCGACGTCCCGCGACCGCCGCTGTGGGCTCGTGCCTGCGGTGCTGGCGGGTCGGCGGACGGCCTCGCCCTTTCTGAGTCCACAAGACGAGAGTAGTTGCGCCGAGCGGTGGAGCTAGTTGGATAGGTGTATACGTACCGGCCCGCCCCGCTCTCCGCTGCCGCCCTCCGCGTAGCCCACGACAAAGGGACTTAATACTGGGGCTGTATTCACCCAGTTTCGAACTAATAGGACTATTCGTTACTTGTCAGCCTCTTGTGCATCGGGATTGATGAGATCTAAACTGATTTCGTATGCCTCATGAAGGGGATCCATATCCCACGGGTCCCAATTATCCTCAGCAACCCATCGATAGCGAACAGTACGATCTGAATCAAGCAAAACGATTCCACGTTTATGATTCCGTTTGCCCTCTGAGGTCCGGGTGAGCATCCCGTACTGGTCGTATACTTGCTTGTCCTCGTCAGTTAAGAGTGGATACGACAGACTGTTTTGGCGGATAAACTGTTGATGACTGTACGGGCCATCAGGTGAGACGCCGAGGACAGCAATATCGTCATTGAACGTCAACATCTCCATATCATTGAGTTCGCACATTTGGGATTCACATACCGGACTGAAGTCATAGACGTAGAACACCAGCATCGTCGGTCGTCCAGCAGCGAACTCAGAAAGAGTGAATTCCTGGACTTCATCGCCTTGGGTCCCTGTCAGCGTGAAATCAGGCGCCGTTGTCCCAGTCTCAACCATATCTATAAATACGAGTCAAGTTTGAAAACAGTTGTCACGCTACACCCATTCGGTTCACTTACTGGCCCGTATTCAGGGGGCATCACGTCTCAGTAACCACTTGTTCATTTTTGTGGTAGAAGCCGACTTGAGTTCCAGAGGCTCACAATACGGCATTCTACTGAGTAGCGACTGAACGGTACGTCGACCGTCAGCTAACACAGACGAGAATAACTTACCGATCAGCGGAAGTGGTCGTGACACCGGTGAAGTCGAAATGTGCGCCACCACCCTCACTCGCCGTGACCTGGACATTCCACCCGTGGGCGTCGGCGATCTCTCGGACAATATTGAGGCCAAAGCCTGTTCCATCGGTAGCAGTCGAGTATCCAGCCTCGAATACCTGGTCCCGCTCACCGTCCGGGATTCCGGGTCCATCATCGGCAACATAGAAGCCGTTGTCCCGCTCAGCTACCCGCACTGTGATGTCCTCACCCCCATGTTCGACGGCATTTCGAATTAGGTTTTCAAGAAGTTCTCGTAGCCGACTCCGATCCGCACGGATATGCTGCTCGGTCTCTACGACGAGTGTCGCCTCCTTGGTTTCGACAGTCCGCCAGCACTCCTCAGTCACGGCTGCGAGGTCAACAGCAGTAACCTCGCCAATTCGAGAACCCTCTCGAGCAAGCGTGAGTAAATCCTCAAGCAGCGTCTGACTTCGGTCAATCCCATTCGCTGCGGCATCAAGGTGCTCGCTCTCACACTCTTGTTGGGCCAGTTCCAGTCGCCCTTGCGCGATATTTAATGGGTTCCGGAGATCGTGACTGACGACGCTGGCGAACTCATCCAACCGCTCGTTTTTTCGTTGTAGCTCCCTTTGACGTTCTTTGAGCTCGGTGATATCGCGCACGACACAGATGATTCGCCCATCGTCAGTCAGACTCAATGAGAGTTCCTGTGGGAACGTGCTCCCGTCTTTGCAGATTCCGACTGCTTGGCCCCGCCAACTATTCTCTTCAAACAACGTTGGCATCACATCTTCTTCGAATCGAGTAGCCTCCTCCTCCGTGTAGCACATCTGCCACGTCTCTCCCAAGAACGCGTCCGGTGTATCGTACCCGTAGATATCGGCATGTGCCTGGTTTACAAACGCGTATTCTTCATCGGTGTCGAGTATTGCCATCCCATCGATGGACGCTTCAATCGCCGTCGACTGAGCCTGCAGCTCCCGTTCGCGTGCCTTCCGCTCAGAAACATCTCGGATGACTCCCGCCGTGCCCGCTCCCAGATCGGTGTCGTCGAACTCAGGAAGGAGTTGGCACCGAATTTCGCACGGAATGCGGTCGTCGTGTGCAGTCTTCAGTTCGGTTTCCGTGTATCCAAATTCGATATCACCTGCTCTGAGTTGGTCGCGGTTCCATGTTCCGCCCTCTATGGCCGCGTCATCGAAGAGAAGCGAGGCATGCGCTCCGAGTAACTCGTCGCGGTCGTACCCAGTAACATCCGCCATCGCGTCGTTGACAAAGATAAAGTGAAACTCCGGATCGAGGACATATACCATATCCGGAACCGTATTGAGGATAGTCCAATACTGCGCCTTTTTCTGCCTATCCTCGCCCATAGAGGGACAATTCAAATCATCGAGTGAAAATAGTTGTGCTAACACATAGCACCGCATCTTCGTCTGCTGGGTCGACTCTCTGCAAGACTAACTGGCCAACGCGACCAGTGAACTACGTCACCAGGACCCTCTCAGCCCCTCAATGCCCCATAACTGTACGAAGCTCTAAGACGGGGATCATCGATAACCAGCGACTGGCTCCGTTCGAAGACGTGGCTATCCGCTTCTCACCGACTGCTCACCGTTGTGGAGATGATGACTCAGGAGATCTGACTCGGCGTCTCGTCGTATTCGACGACCAGGTCGACGTCCGCAGTGCCAAAGTCATCTCGTTCCTCTGTCAGTTGGTCGAGTGCCTCTTTGACCGGGAAGAAATCCGGTTTTTTGAGGGCGTCATCAGTCGACCACGCGTATCGAATCGTCTGTGTCGAGTCGATGAGGAAGACAGCGCGTTGCGGTACGGACTCGTGGTTTTCCCATTCATTGTAACACACGTCGTATGCGGATGCAACACGCCCAGCACTGTCACTGAGCAGCGGGAAATTCAACCCGTACTCCTCAGCAAACACTCGGTGCGAATACGCGCTATCCCCCGATGCCGCCCACACATCAAGATTCGGCGTGAGCTCGAACCATTCGGCATCGCGGATTGCACACAATTCGTTGGTACATACCGGACTGAAATCGAAGGGATAGAACAAGAGGAGCACGGCACTGTCCCGTTCAGTCGCGTCGCTGAGGCTGAACGTGTCGAACGTGTCGTCGACGACACCCGGGAGCGTGAACGTGGGTGCAGAATCTCCTTCAGTAACCATGGTGTTTGTTCACCAACCACTTACTCCTCTATACAGAAGTATTCAGTGGCGGTCAGGTTCGAAAGCCCCGATAAGTAAGCTGGTTCACTCCGTAACGCATGGGTCTTGTTTGATCCGAACACTTGGTCGACATCGTTGAGACGCTCGAAACGGGAGGAGTGGGTCGAGACCGACCCCTGCTGTAGGACGGCGTCGACATCCTTCTCGGCGAGTCGGCCGGCTCACCGAACTGATTACGCGAACGTATTCGTGGACAGACACTGCTCCTGAAAGCCCTCGGCCGCTCGACGTCCCGCGACCACCGCTGCGCGCCTCGTGCCTGCGGTGCTTGCGGGGTCGGGGGACGACCGAGGCGGCCTCGCCCTTTCTGAGTCCGCCAGGACGTTAGATGCCTCACCGAGCGACGTAACCAGCTGAACAGGTGTGTACGTAGCGGCCCGCCCCGCTCGCCGCTGCCGCCCTCCGCGTCGCTCGCGACCGACCATTCCGGGCGTGCGGGCGCTCTCCGCACCGCCCGCGCCCGTTCCGGGCTAAAGTGCATGTGCCCTCGGCGCCAGCGGGTAAGCGCGAGGGGTTGCGCGGCGTGGCTGCTCACCCCCACGCTTACTCCGCTGGCCGCTCGCTCCGGGCGGGTCGGCGCGCGGTGCTGGTTGGGGCCACCTCATGCAGGCGCGCTCTCGCTCGCGCCCGGTAGGGCGCTCGCGAAGGCGCGAGCGAGAGCGCGCAGATGGTTCTGTCGGTCGTTGTCGTCGGAAAACCGCGATGTGGTAGCATCGCGGTGTCGGCGCGTGAGCGCCTTCGTCGGAAATCACCTTGTGAGTGATTCCAATGTCCAGTAACAACGCTAGCGGAAAGGTCGTTTCGGTCGATGAACAGGCATTCGAGAAAGCGGGCGGTCAGGCGGTCGATGAAGACGGCTTCCCGGTCGTCGACGAGACGCCGGAGTTCGAGGCCGCGGTCGAGCAGGAGACGCAAGCGAAAGTGGATGCGAACCACCCGGACGGGATCGCGGACACGAGCGAGGACCGGATTCACGGTGTCACCCTCGAACAGGAGGAGCGCATTCAGGCGCGGGAAGCCGAACTGGAGCGCATCAGTGCCCAGGCCGAGCTGGGAACGCAGGACGGTCGGGAGCAGCGCACGCGAGAGGTCGTCAGCGAGCAGTGTGGCCGTGACGAGCCGGCGCCGGCGGAGCGCACGGATCCCCGAGAGAAGCTGACGCAAGAAGAACTCGCGGAGGTCAACGAGCAGGCGATGCGGATCAGCGACGAAGTGCAGGGCGGCTGGTCGAGAGCGGTCGTCGCGAAGCAGCTGGCCGAGAAGGTGCAACGTGGGCGGGACGTCACGAAGGCGGTGCTGGAGACCCTCGAGGAACTAAAGGCGGTGCCGGGGGCGATCGTGCCCATCGCGGACGTGCCGGACGTCCCGGTCGGTGAGGTGACGGTCGAGGGTGAAATCACGCAACTCTGGGATCCGAGTGATACGTCGATTTCTCAGGTCGGGTTGATCGAGGACGATAGCGGGAAGATCAAGTTCACCATCTGGGAGGCCTCTCGGAAGACGGTCGTGAGCGAAGGTGAGACGGTCCGGTTCCGGGCCGTCAAGAAGAACTGGTACCAGGGGCGGTGCAGCATCGCCATCACGGGCTGGAGCAGGATCGAATTCCCAGAGCGCGGTCGGTGGTGGGAAGAGTAGGTGAGCGCAACGCCGTTCTTTTTTGTGTGTGCCGGACCGGCCCTGACCCCGCCGCCCCACCCTCCGCTCCGTGCTCGCTTCGCTGCGCGCGCAGCCACAACCTCACGCACCGGGCCAACAGTTATCCTGCAAGCCCAGGGAGCGCGTGTGCGACCCGAGGAAGTTTATCGGCCCCCAGAGGGGTGTGGACGCGCGAGTGCTCCGGTGAGACCTTCCAGAAAGTGTCGGTTAGTCCCTATGGGTTTTGACCCACATCATCCCCATCGTTGAAAGGGACGTTTCGTGCCGATTTCCCTTTTCGTCGCGATCTAAGTACCCGCGCTCATCGAGATTTGACGCATTGTACTGAACGCGGCTGCGAAACGAGTCATTGTACTCCTCACCGAGGTCGGCCGCCAGCTGCTCTGCAAGCTGTGATGTGGACTCCATCGCCCCTTCTCGGTACAGGAACTCCAAGATAGATTCTTCAAAATCCTGCAGCTCGCGCCCAGGTGATGCCGGGAACTCAACGTACATGTCGCCGTCTTCGATCTCACGAACACCCTCTGTTACGCCCACACGGTCGATCTTTTCGCGGATCTCCTTGAGCTCGTGGAGACGTTCCGGCATCCGGATGTCCTCCAGTTTCTCCAAGAACTCGATCTGGTTGTCGATCGCCTCGATCATGTCCAAGACCAGATATTCATCCGGTGCGGCGTAGTACGTATGAACTTGGTCGCGGTATTTTGGGTCTTTTTCGGCAATGATCGAGTCGGCCGCAGTGGCGAACGCGAACGCCACTGTCCGCGGCATCGAAGAAATGTTCACGTACACTTCGTTTCCCTTCTGCAGCTCCGTCCAGAGGTAGTCGTAGGCGCGTGGGTACAGGTTTTCGTAACTGTACAGCTGCTCGTACTCGATTTGCTCGTGGTCGACGTCGACGTCGATGAGTTCGAACGATTCCTCCAGTCGTTGCACCATATTCCCGGCAAGGTCTCCAGCTCGGCTGTCAACGTCATCAGTATCCGTGTCGATCAGGACAACGCGGTCCGCAGGTAGGTCGCCTTTTGAGATTGGGTAGATAAGCCGGTGAAAGTCAAACCCGACCGGGATGAAATGAATGCGGTCAGTCATCAGTCTCCACTCTCGGAGTGTTCACAAAAAATGCTTCGTAGTTCCACGGCCTCGGTTTTGTTGTCTCTCCGACAGAGTGCGTTTGAAGAATAATATTCACACACTACCCCACTCTCGGGCCCTATTAGTCGGTAGGATTAAGTTGACGTGCGAGAAAGTATTGATTAGGTGCCCCGGAAGCACAACAGCACCACCACAACAGCGCATGTCGGAAGAGATATTCCCTCACGGACCGATCCCCAAGTTCTCACCCCGCAACAGTCGTCACCGGCGGTTGTTCTCGAGCCACGATGCCGCACCGTACCTGCTGACCACGTTCACGAACGCGGTGTGGCTGGAGAAGCGGCCCGACGAGCTCGACGCATTACTGGCGCCTCACCAGGAGCTGGTCCTGGCGAACGTAGAGGCTGACAAGTACCTGGTCGGGCGGACGCCGGACGATGAGATGGAGCGGGTTGAGAAGTTACAGCCAGCGTACTACATCCCGAGTGACCGGTGGGTGTACGAGGACACGATGACGGATGCTGAGCAGTTGGAAGAGATCGACCGTTGTATGGACGGGACTCGTGAGGTGTTCAGCCGAATCGAGGCCCGTGATGACCTGCCGACGCAGGTGATCCCGATCGCGAAGGGGTGGAAGCACTGGCATTTTGAACGGTGCCGGCGTACGTTCGAGGATCTCGGCTTGTCGTACTGTGCGTTCGATGTGACGCAGTACAACAGCATCAATATGGTTCTCGAGGACGTTCACCGGTTGATCGAGGTCATCGGTCCTGACGGGGTCTTGTTAATCGGGAAGCTGTCCCCCGATCATCTCCGACGATGCCCGCCTGAAGTGGTGGCTGCTACCGGGGTCGATCACTGGCGGAAGAACAGCCAGAGGGAGTCAGGCCGGTTCAGTCGTGAGCTGTATCGTTTCTGGGCGGTGCGGGCGTACGCCGCCATCAGCAGTGCACAGACCAGATTAGACCATTTCGGAAGCCAATCCAATGTTCGTATTCATGGGTAACCGTGTTGGCAGTCCGCCGTCCAGTTCGGGCGGTGGAGGCGAGGAACAGCCCGAGGAACAGCCAGAGGAGGAAGCGGACGGTGACGAGGACGAGACGGTGCAGGCCGGTATCACGGGCGGAGTGGCGGGTGCTGCGGCAGCTGCCGCCGGTGCTGCGTCGGGGAGTGGTTCGCCGCCTGTAGATGGTGAGACACCTGACGAGGACGCGGAGGATGGTGACGATGTCAGTCCCGACGATAACGACGAGGGCAGCAAGGAAGACCCAGAGGTTCCGGAGGAGATCCGGGAGGATCCGCCCGTTGAGCCGGAGCAGCCGACCGACGGTGACGGGTTTGAGCCTGCGGAGCCGGCAGAGAAACCCACCGAATCTGACAGTGAGGAGAAGACTGAGAACGAGGAGGCCCCTGAGGACGAGGATGACCTCGACGATGACGATGAGGATTCCCGGTTCGTGTACGGCGATATCGTGTTCGATCGGGACAGCGTCGACGAGGACGAGGTCGACGAGGCGGACACCGAGTTGTCCGTAGTTGTGAACCTCCCGGACGCGAGTATCCGTGAATGGGAGTGCGGCGAGGATGAGACCGTAGCGGATCGGGACTCGCATTACCCACCGACTGATGACGTTGTCCTGGTCGTTGAACGGGGGGTGCTGGACGCGGTGGCACCTGCGTGGGATGAGCGCGAGTCCGAAATCCTGATCGAGGAGTTGGATGCTGTCGGTGTAGAGTATACAGCCTATCCGTCGCTTCGGCTAGGGCTGTATGAGCCGTCGCATCTCCGGGAATAAGAACGCGTAGAAAATTCCGCTTGGAGTACGTTACCTACGCCGGTTTAGGAGTCAAGCACTGTATTCAGTGCCACAACCCCCAGGACCGAATTCCGTACTCGATAGCGTTTATTTGCCCCTCAATGGGTGAGGGGCTCGCTGTACTGGCGGGTTCCCTGAACACGG
The DNA here is from genome assembly GCF_037338445.1 of Salinibaculum sp. SYNS191. Lineage (NCBI taxonomy): Archaea > Methanobacteriati > Methanobacteriota > Halobacteria > Halobacteriales > Haloarculaceae > Salinibaculum > Salinibaculum marinum. The sequence goes on along the minus strand of NZ_CP147839.1, from coordinate 41,458 downwards.
TGAGAACGATGGCAACCAGAGACATCTACGAGAGCGGATTCGACGAAGACGCCCGAGCTGAGTCGAGCGCAAACCAATGCCCCGAGTGCGACGGCCGGGTCACGACGAACGCAGTCGAAACGGTCTGCGAGGACTGTGGCCTGGTCATCGACGAACAGCGTATCGATAACGGGCCGGAGTGGCGGGCGTACGACGACGAGGAGTGTGAACGAACGGGCGCCCCACTTACAGCGGCTCGCCACGATCGCGGCCTGTCGACGGAAATCGGTCGCGGCACCGATGCCAAGGGGAACGAGATCTCTGGGCAGAAGCGACGGCGACTCGCACGGATGCGCCGTGAGCAGACCCGGGGGCGCTGGCGGTCGAAAGCGGAACGGAATCTCGCCCACGGCCTGGGCGAAGTGCGTCGGTTGACAAGTGCCCTCGAGCTCTCCGATTCGGTTCGCGACCAGGCGTGTCAGCTCTTCCGGAGCGCCCAGAACGAGGATCTGCTTCGTGGCAGATCCATCGAGGCGATCGCCGCGGCCAGCGTCTACGGAGCCTGCCGGTGCAACGGCCTCTCGCGGTTGGTGGATGACGTCAGCGAGATGGCCCGCGTCGCGGAGTCACGGGTCACGAACGCGTACAAAACGCTGAACGAAGAGCTGGGCCTCCCTGCTGAGCCCGTCTCCCCCAGTATGTTCGTGCCACGGCTCGCCTCAGACCTCGAGTGTCCGGACGAGATCCGACAGCGGGCCCGAGCCCTCGCGGAACAGGCCGAGGAGCGCGGCGTCACGACGGGCGTCCATCCGGCCGGGTTCGCCGCGGCCTGCCTCTACAAGGCCGGTCGCGAAGAGGGCCGATGGCTGACGCAATCCGAGGCCGCGGACGTGGCGAACGCCTCGAAGGCGACTGTTCGGGCGCACCGGGATACGTTGGAGGAACAGGTCGCCTGAGGCGATCACTGTCTCTCCGTCTGTACTGCACATCGGTCTATCCACGCTACGATTTAAACACGAAGACGAGCCATGTTCTCTGTAGACTGCCCTATGAACGGTCGTTACTCCGACTTTGAGGAACTGCGGCCGACCGGCGAAGCGTCCCACATTCCGGACACGAGGCTGGACGAGGGGTGTGAGGGTGCCCCCCGGCGGCAACGCGTCGCGACGAGCTCTGGTGGCTACCCTGATGCGCCGACGCCCGCCGATGGCGAGTGCCGGTCCTGTGGGGCGTCAGTCCCAGACGGCCAGACGAAATGCCGGTTCTGTCTCTCTAACCATCTCGGAGGTGACGCCACTAGCACGAACGAGGCAGCGTCGACGACGTTCCTCGGCATCGTCCATCTGGTCGTCGAGTCGACCACGTTCTACGGCGCCGTGGCGAAAGGCGGCGCCGCGGCGAACCTCCTCTCTGCCAACGAGGCGGATCCGGCCGTCGACGACTACACGCTCATCTACGATCTCGACGAGGCGCCAGCGCGCCAGCTGGCCGAGCAGTGGCCCTCACTCCCCGCCGCGGTACAGGTGGCGTCAGAGGAGGAGAGCGGCTTCTCAGTGCTGCCCGTGACCGGAGTGGGTGGAACGGGCAGGAAGCGTCGGAGCGTCAGGAGCAGCCCCCGACGCGGCTCTACGACCAGCGTGGGGACGGCATCCGCGACGCGTCGCGTCTCGACGCGGTCCTCGACGGCGCCGACGACGCGGTGTGGCTGGTCCCAGCGATGGCGTTGACCGAATCCAGTGGCGAGGCTGCGGCTGATCGCCAGGCGTCGTCGGTACCGACGACGCAGGAACTCGACTGTCAAACCTGTGGACGGGCGACCGACCATCGGTTCAAGACCCACGAGTCGGTCCCGGATGAGGCGTGGACGGGGCAACCGATCTGGGAGTGCCGGGTGTGTGGCTCGGCTCGCTACGGCCCCAATCTCGAGTAAGGCCAGTGCTGGGCATCGATTCACCAACAGCCTGCGAGTACCGTCGGGGTTTGTTGGTTAAGGCCGCGAGCTCCTGCAAGCCCGACGCCAATCTCGATGGGGCGTCTTTCCGCGCCGGCGAGCGGTGAGGCGCTTCCGATGGAGCAAGAGTTCAAACAGGGCTATCGGATGCATCGTATACTCAGCAATCTCAACCGACTCGACGTCGACCGATTAGACGACGCGGATCGAGAGCGAGTCGAGGCCGCGAGAGACCTCTTGGAGGAGGTGAGCCTTCTCACGCGGCCGGGCGACGGAGCCGGAGCGGACGCCCACGCAGACTCCTAACTGGCGTCGCCGACCACGCCTCGGGAGGCACCTCTCGCGTCGGTTAATCGCCCCCGATAGGAGTACGGGGCGATCCAGTCGTGGATCCTCCGTGAGATGAAGAGTACGTCGAGTTGATGAGGGAGGTGATAAACGAGGATGGAGGGTCAAGTTGACTTGTCTGACACCAATTATTCCTGAGATTCGGCGTTTTCTCTCATTTCTTCCAGTTTCTCCAGCAGTTTGAGGTCGTGTTCGTGCCCCTCGATCTCCCCCCGCTTTTCCGTGATTTGACGTTCACGCTCTGCCTGTGCCTGTAGGATGTTGTCGTCAGATTTTGCTCCGTACTCGAACAAGAACTGCAACTCCTCGAATGAGTGGTTCTCCCTTTCATTGGCGACGAATCGGATAGACGCTTCACAGAGGTTTTTCAGGTAGACTCGGTCGCCTTCTGTGACTTCGACTTCTTTGCCGCCGTGGATCAGGTCGTTGCGTTTGTCGGCTAAGAGCTCGATCCGTTTCTCAGCGAGGTCACGGTCCTCCGGTAGCAAGGCTGCCGTACTTCGTTCAAGTGGAGCGGCTGCTGAGTATTCCTCCTCTTGGGAGAGTGTGGCAGCTTCTAAGGCCCGCCAGAACTCGAGGAATGACTGTGTCGGCCTAGGTTTCGACATACCGGATTGGAAGGCTCGCAATGCTGTGCCGAGGTGCTCCTCGATTGTGGAAAGCTCTCCGTTGAAATTGGGGAGTTCGTTGTAGAGTTCTTCGAAGGCATACCCCATTCCTGCCCTGAATTTGAATGTTTGGCGGGGCCGGTAGTCGTATGAGACGTAGTAGTGAAGGTATTCACTGTCTTCCAAAACGATGTAGCAGACCGGTGCTTGTAGTTCTGTAATCCCGTACTTCCACGTCGTTGAACGGAACGTATTAGGAGTGGATGCGAAGTATGCCGAGTACGTGATCTTCCCCATCAGGGTCTTCAACGCTGTTTCCACACGGTTCACGGCGTATTGTGGATCGGCTGCTTCAACTTCTGCCTCCCAGTACCGATGATGACTGAAAGGCGATTCGTGGTGGCGCTTAGTAGGTACTTCTTCGAGGAATTTGTCGAACGTGCTTTCCTCTGATGCCTGTTCGACATAGTCGTCCCAGACTTGTTTCGCTGTTAAACGGAATTCGACGCCGAGAATCTCAACGGGGTGAGTGAATCCTTCGGCGTCTTTCTCTCGGAAATTCCAAGGGAAGAGAATCGTGTATTCTTGGTATCGGTCTTCGACGTCAGCTTTGAGTTTGTGGAGGCTGGAATGAAAATCGGAGATCGGGTCATCCGAGTCGGAAATGTCTTCGAGGATATCCTCGACTTCGTCTTTGAACTTTTGTTCAGAGATCCGTAGTTCGTCAGGGCTGATTGAGGTTTCGTCAGCGATGATGCTGACCAAGACGTCGAATTGGTCGTCCTGCGGAGTGAGTCTTGATTGACCGTCCCGTTCTTCTAAGGCATCGAGGGCATCATGGATGTGTTCGTGAAGCATCGAACTCTGTGGTGGACTGTTTTTGAAGCCTGTTTGAGGTAAGTGTTTGCGAGAGGATAGTCAGGGGTAGTGCTGCCTGTTTGTCAGGGGGCGGAATGGGTGAGCCCCGCCATAGGCTCGTGATTCGATGACCTCAGACGACGACCCGTTTCACGACTGCGAATTGGATCCCGAGGCGATCCTCGGAACACACACCTTCAAAGACGTCCTGTTCACCGACGAGACGGAAACCCCGGTGAACGTGCTCACCGGCGAGACACCGGCACATTCGCAAGCAACCGTCGAGGAAGCGAAAGAGTTCGCTGCGAGTATCGACACGGAGACGCCCCAAATCGCGCTCCCCGCATCCGTCGAGTCGCAGGTCGAAACACAGAGCAAGCCCTACACGGCGACCGCATTCTTCCACTTCAAGGCGACAGGCTCGCTCGCACGCCACCGTGCTTACCAAGCCGCCTACGAGTCGGACGCGTTCGCGGTCGACTTCGAGGCTGACTACGCGTCGGGCGACCTGACCATCACTGTCGAATGAGCGGACGAATCCTGAGAATCCGCCGTCACGAGGAGAGTTTTTCGAGCGCCGGCGATGGGTGCCGGCGCAGCTGGAGCGAGCAACGACACCCAGTGCGTCGGCGTTTCGAGGTGTTCAAGATGCACATGGTGATTTACGCCCTCGTAGAGGCATCGACGCACGACGACGCGCTGGCCACCGGAAAGTCGGTGTTCAACCGCCTAGTCGGCGCGGACCCACACGCCGGCGCCGTCTTCGATTACTATGTGACCTTCGACGAGGAGGACACGTCCGTTGCTGGGAAGGCGCGATGGGGTGAGCTCCCGACTGCAGCCCCCGTCGATTCTGATGACGGCCAGGATCTCCTCGAGCGTGGCTGGGAGGCGACGAAGGAAGAGTTCGAGCGTAATCTCGATCGGGTGAAGGAGGCCATCGACGAGCTCTCCGACGAGGAGATCATGCGCGACGAGGACCTCGCCCGGCACGCCTTCCACAAGGTCGGTGCGTACGATGGCCCGACGATCTTCCTGTATACAGAACACGGAGCCGGCATTCGCCACCGTGGACAGCTGGATCGACTCCTCGAAGAAAGTGAAGAGATCTGGATCGTGCCCGCTGACGTCCACTTCTAACCAATGCCCCGTATCACCAACTGGCGACGCGAGAGCCGCTCGCCGACGCTTGCGTTTCGGAACACCGAGACCGGGGCGCGAGCCGTCCTGCATCGAGCCCCGGATTCCTACCGATACAAATGGCGTGGGGCAATCCTCGTCGACGGCTACCCGGTCTGGTCGCGGGGATACGAGACGAAGGATGCGACATCGTTCCGTGACGAGCTCCGGGAGCGGCCCGCACCGGACCTCAACTGCACGGAGTGTCCGAACGACGACGTTCGCGTCGGCGAGAAGGCGGCAGACGGGGCGAAAGTCCAGCGGTGGTATGACTGCCCCGATTGTGGGTACGAAGCCCCCTCACGCATCGTCTACGGCGCCGAACGGTGAGTGGAAGAATATGCGCAGGGGGTAGAGAACGAGATTACCGATAGTTCTGCAGCACTCCTGGTGGGTCAGAGTAGGTCCTACCCATTCCGGAGCGCCTACACTTATTTGACCGCGAGTTAAAGGCCCGAATATCAATGAGTGAGTTGACGGAGTCTCTTGCCGGGTACCTCCCCGATGATTTTGGTGATAAAGTCGAAGACCCGGACTACGGCGAGGAAACCGCAGCGAAGAACTACGGTATCCCGATACTACAAGAACTTGGGTTGGAGCACGCTGAATACGAATCCATCATTGAATCCGGTGACCGTCCGGATTTCATATGGCACGATGAGGACGGTGTGTCGCGCATCGTAGGTGAACTCAAGAAACCGCGAGACGAGGACCACAAGGATGACGAGCGGTACAAAATCAACCAAGCCATTGAAGAGGCGCGCGTCTACAACGACCAGCTGCGGCTAAAATACATACTCTGCACGGATGGCCGCTACATTTTCCTATCGAATGAGTACGACGATCCAGCCAGTGAAATTGAACTCGACCTCTTAGACCTATTCCACGATCCGAGCGACGACGAGGTGGAAAGTGTCGCCGCGCAACTCCAATCCCGACTCAGCGGAATCTACGGTGGGGAGTGGAATGACGAGCCGAGTCAGCGCGACATCAGCGACGACGAAATTTTTAGTGAGTTTATCGAAGCGTCCAAGCAAGCGCTGAACGACGACCTTCTCCCATCAATAGAGCGACGGTTCGAGGGGTATCAAGACCGATACGAGGAGTTCGAAGACAAACGCGCTGAGATTCTCGAGGAACGAGAGGACCTCCGGGAGCAATACCGCGGGCACTACGATTGGGATGCGTACCAGGATTCTATTGACGCTGTCGCGGAGGACTTACAGTTCGACTACGAGGAGCACATGCGCGACGCGGCGTCACGAAACATCGACGAGGATCGGTGGATTGACGAAGTGGCCGAGTTCCGCGATGAGCTACTGGGACTCCGGAATCAGCTGTCGAGTTTGAAGGCGGAATACGCGGAAGCGGTGCGGTGGCACGACAAGTGGCAGGAGTGGCTCATTTTAACCGGAAAGGACTACGAGGAGGCAAGCCAGTCGGATAAGGAGGACATCAAGGAGACGTTTCAGCTGCAAACGCTGAATACGCTGTACAACCGTCTCTTATTGATTCGCACGTTTGAGGACCTCGGGTTGGTGGGACAGATCATCAGTAACGGGTTCATCAAATTCTATGACGAAAAGGTCCAACTCCGGGATAACAAGTATATTGAGCCGCTGAGCGTGGCATCCCGTCAAGCCGAAGAGGTATACTCTCCGCTGTTCCGACGGGATACGCCCCATGATTGGTACCACTACGAAGAGGATGTGCTGAAGACGGTACTGCGGCGGTTTGATAACTTCAACTTCCGCGATATCAACCGAGATATCTTCGGTGAGATGTATCAGCAGTGCTTGGATGCAGAGAAGCGGAAGAAGTTGGGTGCGTACTACACGCCGCCGACCGCTGTGCGAGTCCTACTGGATTACGCTGAATTCACGCCGCGAGAGCAGAATATCACGCAAAGTGGTGACCCGGTACTTGACCCCGCGTGTGGTTCGGGCACGTTCGTGCTGGAGGCGATGGGTCGCGTAATTGAATCCCTTGAGGACGCTGGGTTCGATTTGTCGCGTGATGACGATCTCTTGGAGGCGGTCGAGCTCATCAACGAGAAAATCCGAGGGTTCGACATCGACCCATTCGCTATCCAGCTGGCGCAATCGAATTTGCTGATTCGCGTGCTTCAGGAGCGCCGCAGTGGGAATGGCGGGGACGCGCACTTGGAACTCCCATCATTTTCAACGTACGAAACGGATTCGCTGCTCACCGCGAAAGGCAGTGATAGTCGGATGAGTAACCGCCGATTCTACCGGTCGAAAGAGAATGACGCGGAGCACCTAGATGAGATTATGGATGCGAAAGAAGACGACTACGGGTGGATTATTGGTAATCCGCCATACATCCGGTCACACAATCAGGAAGATCGCGTCACGGCAGAGTACGAGCGGCTTCACGACGTGTTCGGTGAGGAGCAGAGTGACATCTTCACGGCGTTCGTCGAGCAGGGCTTAGAGTGGCTGGATGAAGGCGGGAGACTAGCGTTCGTGATTTCGAACAAGCTGTTAGTCACGGGTGCATCCGAGGATGCGATGGAGTTCATCAGGGATAACGCGACGATCGACTTGGTCGCGGATCTCACGCGATGCAAGGTATTCGGAATCGACGTTAATGTATTCCCAATCCTCATCGTTCTGACCAAGAAATCTGGTGAAGATAACGAGGACGTCCGAAAAGAGAATGAGACGGACGTGGTGAAGGTGTATCCAAAAGGATCGAAGGAATCGAATGAGTGGGGATACGCGCTTGAGCACGCCGCTGCAGAGTTAATTCCGTGGCGTGACGCGCCGGATTACGATTTCGAAGACGACTTTGAGAGTGAGGAGTATCCGGACATCGAGACAGAGGACACGTACGAGCGGTATACAGTATCGCAGAAGCGGTTTAGCGAGGATTGGAGTGAATGGGCGGACCGCTTAACACTGAATTTCCAGATCACGGATAGCTTGTGGGAAGCCGCGAAGGAAATGGAAGACACCGACGAGTGCGTCCCGCTCAGCGATCTTTGCAAGATGGATAATGGCGGGCGAGGTGGCGCTGTTTCACGAGGTGAGGAACCACGGTATTACCGACCTTACGCGTCCGACACGAAGGAATCGGACTCGCACGTACCGGTAATTGGCGGGAAGAATATTGAGCAGTTCTACCTCGGGGATGCGCCGGGAGATATTGAAGAGTACGTAGACGTGGATGCGATTGAAGCCGATGATGACACGGATGTCTCGGATAACAAGCTGGATGCGTTCAAGAACAAGGACAAGATTGCGTATCGCGAAACCGCACCCGAGTTGAGTTTCGTCGTTGATACAGCGAGTGGGCCGACAAAATTCTACAACAAGACCGCGTACTTCCTTCAGCTGCAGAACGACGGGGGGCTCGCTGAGTTCTCCGATTCGTCAGACGCAATGGATCCGCACTACATAGCGGGGCTTCTGAATTCGGACGCGCTCGATTTCTATTACAAAGCCTATTACGAGCACTTGTCGTTCCGGCACGCCCCGGCAATTAGGTGCCGTCCGACGCACTTGCATCACGCGCCAATCCAGGTCCCCGATGAGGAGACCCGGGAAGCAATTGCGGGGCATTCGGAGGCGATTCACGACGCGAAACGCCAGCTGAAAATCCAGAGGCATGACCGTGAGACCCTGTTCGAGACGTTCAAGGAGGAAGATAAGACGGAGCCGTTCCGTACGAAAGTTCGGTCGGTCGTCGACACGCAGGATTACAATATCGGATCGTTCAATATTGAACAGGATGGGGACGAGGTGTCCCTGAATCGGTTCCACACCGTTCGGATGCACAGCGTTGCGGAGGCAGAAGACCTCGCAGAGTTCCTCGAGGAATTCGGTGATGAGTACATCGCCGGGGACGAGCTCCGTAATCTTGAGCTCCCGGAGGACTTTGACGAATTCCGCGACGCTCACTCCACGGTGTCACGTGAAATCAGTGATTTGGAAGACCGTATTGAGTCGGAGCGTGAGGCGCTGGATGACGAAGTGTTCGCGCTGTACGGGCTTGAGGAGTACCGTGATGAAATTCAAGAGTATCTGGATAGCTTCCTTACTGTGATTCAGTAATGTGCGCCGATAACGAGGTGGATGTGGTGAATGTCGTTGGGTCAGGGAAGCTGGGTGTCGAGTTAGACCTATACGCACTCGCTACTGACCTATCTGCTGAGACGAATTCTCAGACGAAATACGATCCGGATGAGCATACAGGGATGCATGTCCGCCTTGAGAGTGGGGCGCTCATCACGTTGTATCGGACCGGGAGTTACCACATCGTCGGTGTTGATTCCGAAAGGGCGTTGTTCGAGGCGCGGGATACATTCATTGAGGCGATGGGGAAGGTCGGGTTGGATGTCCCGAGTGGTGAGGACCCGTTTAGTGTGCGGAATTTAGTAACAACGACGAGTCTCGGGGATTCGGTGAATCTGAATGCATTGGCGATTGGACTTGGATTGGAGCAGGTGGAATACGAGCCGGAGCAGTTTCCGGGGTTGGTGTATCGCCCAACGGAATTTGACGCTGTGGTCCTCATTTTTGGGTCGGGGAAGATGGTTGTGACGGGTGTGACGAGTGTCGAGAGAGCGAAGCAGGTGCGAGAATCCGTAGCTGATGAGGTTTATCGGTTGTTAGGGTAGCTGATAATAGGCACCTCAGTCAGTTCCACGGCCCGCTTGAGCACGCTCTCGAAGAGCTGGTCGCTGAGCCGGCGTGTACCCGATCCCGCTCAGATAATGCCGCCGGTGACAAGTAGTCCGACGACGAGCAGCACCGTCGCGACTACGCTCCCCCCGGCCAGCCACTTGTTCTCCATCGTCTTCTCGTGGAGCGGCATTTCGGCGTACTCCTCGCGGAACGCTTCGAGGTTCTCCTCATCGTAGAAGTACTTCGTTTTCAACGCGAACCGTTCGGTCACTGCACAGCCCGTACAGACCGGCTCGCTTTCCAGCCGCTCCGTTTTGGTGTGGCTGGTGCAGGCGATCGCCCCACAGTTCGGACAGTACGTGTACGTCTCGTCGACGCCGCTCGTGTCACAGTGGACGCACTGATGGATGCCGTCCTCGGCGGTCACCCGTGACGGGCCTGCCGCGTAGTACTCGAAGGGGTAGGTGTACTCTTGGAGTTCGGTCGTCTGGCGAACCTCGGGGAGGTACACTGGTTCGATCGATTGGACGGAGATGTCCGAGCGGTTCGGCTCGCAGGTCTTGTTGTACGTGACGTTGTTGTCACCGGTGTAGGTCACCGTCGTCGTGTGATGCTGCTGGAGCCGCTCGACGGCCCACTCCTTGTACTCGGTTTGGGTCTGCCCGAACCGGCGCTCCTCGACGTCATCGAACACCTCCGCGAACTGCTCGGTATCGAGGTCGACCGTCGCGTGAAGGTTCTCGGTGACCAGCGTTGCGACGTCTTCGTCGACGACCTTCGGCTGCCCGCGTTCGGCGTGGGCAACGAATCGCGTCCGGTCGTTGATCCGGTGGATGATGCCCACCGACGTCTCGAAGACGGCGTTTGTGTCCGCGGTGACCGCGACCACTGGGCGGAACGTCACCGATGAGTGCGGGTCTGGGAGGTCGGCGGCCTCGATGTTCTCGACGTCGCGGAACGCCTCTTCGACGGGTGCGTCGACGTCGGCGGCCGGGTCGTACGGGCGGAGCGTCTCGTCGCAGAGAATCTCGATGCGACCGTTGTAGAGGTCGAGGCCGATCTCGTCGGCAATCTCCCGGAGGTCCTCGCCGTCAAGCAACTCGATTGGGTGCGGGTCGTCGTTCTGCTGGAGGCGGTCGGCGTACTCCTGAGCGGGATTCGTGAACCGGCCGGTCGTGACGACCATCCCGCGCTTCGGGCCGTCGAAGTCGAACGTCGCGATGGCGGAGTGGAGCTTCTGGACGACCGGCCGGCCGACCGTCCCCGTGTGCTTGCACTCGACGATGATCGCGCGCCGCGTGCCATCGACGACCTCCTCCATGATGACGTCGCGACCCTCGTCAGCCGTGCGGTCGGCCTGGCGGACGTTCTCGTAGCCGAGGTTCCGGAACACGTCCTCCATCACGTCCTCGAACTCGAACCCCGAGAGATCGTCCAGTACAGCCATCCTCAATTATGTGGACAGTACGTTGCAACTGCCAAATACGTTGCCGAACGCTACGCCGTCCTGTTTGTGGAACCCCTGAGAGGGGTGCGGGGTCACCGAACCGCCCGCGAGCAACGAATGAACGGGAATGTACCTGTAGCAAGTTCGGAATCGGTTCCAGTCGCATCGCCCGGTCAGTCCCACCGAGACACAGTCGAATACGTCGGCTTCCGTGTCGACGGCCAAGCCGTCGTCCTGAACCTCTCGGAGCATCGGCGACTCTCCCTCGAGCGCAGTCTGGACCTCGTCAACCACAGTCCGAGCGGGTTCGAATGGGGATACAGTGGTAGCGGGCCCGCCCAGCTCGCGTGCACGCTCCTCCTCGACTACTACGACGATGAGCAGTTCGCCCGTGAGCACTACATCGCGTTCCGGAATCAGGTGGTCTCACAACTGGAGTGCGACGGTGCAGCGGCGTGCTGGCACCTCACCGGCGAGGAGATCGACACCGCGATGGCGACCCTTACCGACGACGTCGTCGCGCTCGCGGACGGCGGACGGCCGTCACCGTCGCTCCCTGAGAACTGGCGAACCGTCTCTCGCCCGGACCGGCGGGTCTTCCAGCGCGCTGATCGCGACCACTACATCGTACTCGGGGATGGAAGCGACGAGTGGCTGGTCGTTCTCTGCAGCCAGGGCGACCGGGCATATCCCGCCCCGCTCGCACATCGGACGGTTGCCGAGGAGGCTGACGTGGAACAGGTAATCCGGGAACTTGCCGAAGAGAGCAACGACCTCATCGAACCCCCGGAGGGGGAGTACTGATGGAGACGCTTCGACTGGCGCGAGCCACCCACCAGCTCCTCGAACGTGGTGTCGAGGCACTTGAGAAAATCGGGCGTGAACTGGAGCGATACAACGATCGGGAGGAGCTCTCCGGTGATGCTGATTAACCGTCGATTCAGATTATAGAGGAGACTCTCCTTCGTTTTCCGGTGGGGCCGTTAGCATTGCATCGAGGAGTGCTGGTTTGAGTTGTTCCAGCTTCGTGAACACCTCGCCGTTTGAGATGTACTCCACTGATTCAGGGATCACCACATCGGGGTTCTCATAACCAGCGCGCGGGCCGAAGAATAGCAACCTTGCTTTCGTTGTTGAACGAGCATATCCTTCCAGCTTTGTCAGTTTGTCATTCAGTTCATCAGCATCCGTTTCATGAGTTACTTGCGCGACAATACTCATTTCCCCAGGATGGCTCCGGCCGAGAATGTCGATATCACGCAATTCGCTACCGGGCGGAAGGTTTTCACCGATGCTATACAGCTGAAGGAAGTGCGTGTACTCCTGTCGAAGATATTCGAGACAAACAGTTTCGAGTTGCCCCGGTGCCAAGAAGCGTGCTTTTTCTTCTGCGCTAGCCTGATTTCCCAAGATCTCGGTGAGGGTGGTGGCGCCGTTATACGCTGCTTGTAGGTATTTCATATCCCCGTTGTCCCAAGTTCCCAGTGCTCCTCGAGGGAGTTTTGCCGAAAGAACCGGGTAGTCACGATACCAGACCCACCGAGAGTCCTCAAGTTGAAGGCCAGTATAGACATAGCCGTCGTCAATATCATCGATATTTTGGAAGAGTTCATAGAGAGAGCTGGAAGACTCTTCAGCACTGGTGAGGACCTCCGACTCGCTTGTACCGACTGGTACCTCTAGGTGTCCCACACATTCTGACCCTCGACATCCAATCAATAGTAAGTGGGCCTGAGAGCTGTCATCTGGCTGCCTGATAGACCCAATCTTCATTCCACCTTTAAGATTTAGACTGCCAGAACCGTAGTCGGCACCCACGAGAGCCCCAGATTCCGCCCAGTCTTTGAGGACCTCTATTTTATTTCCGAGTTTTCGATGATTCTCCGTTCCAGTTTCCTCGTACCGTGCCGCACATTCGTCGGGATCTGCGGTAATTGGGGTATTCGAATAGTGAACAGCAATCAGGTCATCTTGATACAGATCTTCAATAGCGCCTGCTGTACAGCTGATTCTGTGCCGAATAAACACAGTATCAAGTTCTTCAGTCATGGTCTGAAGGTGATTCGGCGTGTCCTAATCCTTTCGCCTATACATCAGTTGGAGATCGCGAATCCAACCTTCGTGACCTAGTTCAATTAACCAACAATCAACCCATCTTGTTCGGATGTTGGTTAAGTTGAGTTTTTTGCGCCCGGGAGAAGGGCGCAGGGCGCGAGACGATGCAGTCGCACGTCGACGAGGATTCCTGAAGTGAGGTGACTGAGATGAAAGATCCAGAGTCCAGAACCATCTTCGCTGGCGTCGATGGGCGTACCGACACCGAACTACCAGAGTGGTACCGAGAGCGACACGGGGATGCAGACCCCGTGACCTTCGCTGAGGCGGTTCGTGATCTTCCGCAGGCCGTCGAGACGACCGTAGCGTACCAGAATCCGTACACCGACGAGTGGATCGAGACGGAGCGGTTCAACGCGCTCGTCGAGCCGAGTCGGGCTCGGGAGCAGGCCCGAGATGAGGACCCGGACACGGACCCGTTGTTCCACGTTCCCACTGACAGCTACTCGATCATCAACCCGGTCGACGTCTACGGGCCGCTGGAGGAGGTCCTCCGCGAGGAGACCATCGACGGGACCCCGCTGGGCGAGGTGATGTTCGGCGAGATTCGGCGCTACCGGGGCGGCGGCGAAGTCCACATGGACATCATGTTCGATGGCCTCGAGGTGCGCCTGCCCGGCCGGTCGGACCCGATCACGATGGGCGTCACGTCGGGCTACGACTTCTTCGGCGAGCACGCCGTCTACGTGGAGGGTTTCGCTCAGGATGGCTACTGCTCGAACACGATGCGCTCGCTCACCGACAAGGAGGTCATCAAACACGTCGGCGACGTGCGGAACTTCCACACCTGGTGGGAGGAACTCCTCGCACAGGTCGAACTCGTCGCCGATGACCTCTTCGAGTTCATCCGGGACGCGCAGGACATCGACCTCGACTTTTCGGAGCTCCCGTTCACCGTCACGGAGTTCTACACCCTGCTGGGGTTCCCGGACTACCTGGCCGAGCGTGCCGCTGGCGATGCAGAAGCCAATGCGGCGTCCCCCTTCGAGATCGATATGTGGACGCTGCATTCCGGTGCGACGTACGCGCTCACCCACTTCTTCCAGGGGAAAGAAGGGGCGTCTCTCGATCAGTACGTCCGCATTGCCAACGACATCCTGTTCAACCCGGAAGGCACCATCGAGCGCGTCGAGCAGGCGTACGAACAGCAGTTAGAAGCGGACGGCGACGACGGGTCGCAGGCCTCGCTGGAGGGTGAACGAGCGTTGGCGAGCATCGAGCGCGTCAGCGACGACCTGCAGGAGAAAGTTGAGCAGTTCGAAGAGCGCGAGGACGCGCTCCGGGAGCGGTTCCAAGAGGCGAATGCCTGACACCGCGTCAGTGACGTAGTCGTCTGTTCTGTTTTTCTCGCCCTGGAGGGGTGGAGGTCTACCGAGATGGAACAGTCCACGATTAGCGACGACGAGTTCCCACCTGAGAAGCGTCTTGAAGCACCGAATTACCGATTGATCAAGGCCGGTATCGCGACGATCCCGGATATGGAAACCCTCCAAGAGTGTGTTGCCTACGAGAACGCCCACCAGAATCGGACGCAGATTCTGCGCCGGCTCAAGTGGAAGGCTGAAGAGCTGCGTGAGAACGAAGAGTAAGCCCTATCTTAACCAACACAATCCGCGTGAGTTTCCCTATTGTTGGTTAACCCGCTGTGCCTCGGTTTTTCGGGCCCCTGAAAGGGTGCGGGGCAGCCAGCAGCGGCCTCGCGAGCCTAATCATGTCCCTCGAGCTGAGCTCCAGCGCCAGCACCGCCCGCGAAATCGCCGCCGCCAGACAGGCAGATTACGTGGCGTTTCTGCATCGAGCACCGTTTGTCGTCGACGCTGTCGAACTCGGCTTCCTTCCCGGGTTTCGCGAGGACTGTGGGTACCAAGAGACGCAGTATCAGAACCTCAGCCTTCCCGTTGGTATGCTCGACAACGATTTCCGAAATCCCGATCTGGAGCGGTTTGTCGACCGTTTCTTCGAGTACGAACCAGAGGTTGGGGTCATCGGGGACGTTGACGAAATCGACGACGTCGACGCCCACGTCGCTGCGGCTCGTGAGATCCAAGCGAGCTATCCTGAGGCCGAGCTCATCGTCGTTCCGAAGTCGCGGGCGGTGATCGACGCGATGCCCGAGAACCTTGTCCTCGGGTATTCACGGGGATACGCCGACCGCCTGGCCCACGAGTTCTCCGACCCAGCCGATTGGAGAGGGCGGCGCGTCCACATCCTCGGCGGGAGTCCACCCAAGCAGCTCGACGCCATTCGACAGCTGACCAGACCGACACTCACCGACGAGCCACCGGCCGACATCGTCGGCGTCGACTGGAACGGGCTGCATCGTGGCGCACAGTTCGGTGAGTTCTGGACGGCCGACGGCTGGGACGACAGCGGTCGCGACGCCGACCACGTCACCGTCCGAAAGACGGTGCGCCACAGCCTCGCCCGCGTCCGTGAGTTTTGGAGGACCCAAGGAATCTGGCCCGAAACGACACCGCAGGACGAGGGGGTGGCCGTGGAGTACGAGGGCCCGAGTCCTGCCGATCTCGAGGACGCCGCCTGTACCGAGTGCGGGACGAACGTCTGGCGAACTCGCCGCGGCCCGTACGTCGCCGAGTACGATACCGGCGCAATCTGTGGATACTGCAGCTACGAGTGCTACTTCAGCCACCGTCACCGGAACAACTTGGAGGAGATCGCCGGCGAGCAGAGCGTCTACCTCCCGCCGGCGTGATTTCGCGACCTGTTTTTCGTGCCCCCGAGAGGGCGAGGGCTTCTTCGAAAGCTCTCAGAGGTGACTACCAGTGAGTCAACAACAGAGTCCCGACAACGTCTCGATCGACGAGATCCCGGTCGATATCGACAACACGCAATCAGCGGAGGTCGATTCCGCCGACGTCCCTGACGAAATCGAATCCATCACCCGTGGGCTCGCCGGTGAGCAGCCGCCGACGAATCCGCTGGTCGTGCTGAAAGCGGCCCGGTGGTGGTACATTCACGGCAATGGCGGCACGGATCCCGCCTTCCAGTGGGCCATCGAGTGGGCACGTCATCTTGCGACCGACACGCCTGGTGACGTCGAGCGGTTCGACGAGTTCCTCGAGTACCTCGTCTCGGTTGGCTTTGCGGACGAACGTCACGAGCTCCGCTGACCGACAGAGCGGTTTTTTGAACGCCCCTGAGGGGTGCGGGGCGGTCTGAACAGACGCAGTCGCCGTGAACTTGATTCGGTGAACACAATGGCTACGACTAGTGACTCGTCGGTCTCCTTCGACCAGACCGACACGCGATCAGACGAGATGAACAGTACCATCGAACAGTGGATCGACGACCTCGTCGCCGGCGTCGACGACGCGCAGGCCAGCGAAGAGTTCCAAGAGTGGCTCGATGTCCAGAGTCGTTTCCACGACTACTCCTACCGGAACACGCTCCTCATCAAGCGGCAGTGTCCCGAGGCGAGCCGGGTGGCGGGCTACCGGACGTGGCAGGAGGAGTTCGACCGCCACGTCAAGGAGGGTGAGTCGGCCATCTGGATCTGGGCACCGATCATCTCCAAGCAGTGCCCGGAGTGCGAGAATTCGCCGAGCTACCATGAGGACAGCGACTGTGACTACGATGAGACGCCGCCCGAGGAGTGGTCCGATGGCCTGGTCGGATTCAAGCCTGCGCCGGTGTTCGACGTCTCGCAGACCGAAGGCGAGCCGCTTCCCGACCTGAACACTGAAGCAACCGGGGACGCCGGCGACCTCGTCGAACAGTTGACTGTCGCCGCTGACGACCTCGGCGTGACGGTGCGGATCGTTCCAGCCGAGGAGTGGACCCACGGCGAGGCGAAGGGCATCTGCGAACAGCTGAGCCTCGTCGACGTCCAGCCGCTCGTCGAGGTGCGCGATCGGGAGAATGAGGCCGACCTCGCGCGGACGCTGATTCACGAGTACGCCCACGCCCTGCTCCACTTCGACGTCGACGACGACACCGAACGGTCGAAACGCGAAGTCGAGGCCGAAGCCGTCGCGTACGTCGTCGGGCGGTACTGCGGGCTCGACACGAGCGGATCGGCGTTCTACCTCGCTGCGTGGGAGTCGGACGATCCCGAGGTCATTCGCGAGCGGCTCGGACGGATCAGTCGGACGGCAGAGGAACTCATCGACGTCCTCGAAGAGTAACCCTCGCGCTTCACTTGCGGAACAGTCCTACGAGTAGCATCAAACCAGCAGCTCCTATCGCGAAAGTCGTTTGAACTGCAGAGAAACCCCCGCGAAGTGCCATTCGAGTATAATTGGGATTTGAATGGTAGAGGTCGCTCGCCATCCTAATTATCGCATCAACTAGTGGAGCCAACACATCAAATACCAGCGCCTTTCCAAAATTCACCCCTGCTTGACCCAGTCGGTACGCAACCGTCACCAAGAAATTCGCCTTCCCCGTCAGGAAATGGCGGTTTGAAGGTGTGACGTACTGTCCCCTTCCGTTGGTCGGGTTAAATGGCCATTTTGCGAACTTCACAGCCTCAGTAAACAGCGATGCCACAAACGCGATAAGTCCCCGAATCATCTTGTGTGTTATGTAGTAACTAGTAGCACATTAAATTTCGTTCTCAAAAGGCACCAAGCCAGACGGCTAAGTGAGCCAGATCAATTCTCTATGTCATCATTGGCTTCCAGTTTCTGGAAGTTTTTCTGCGCCCGCCGAGGGCCGGAGGCGCGTTCTTACCTCCGTCGAATGATGACTGAACCCTATCTCACGACGGTCCTCGAGGAAGCTGAGCACGCTGCCGAGCAGCATGACCAGGTCGCTCGAACGACAGACAACCAAGCCCACGAGTACCTTCGATACGCCGTCCTCCGGGTGCTCGAAGGCGAGGCGGAACACCTCCCGGCGGACTGGACGCCGATCGACGGCGTGACCGTCGGCTACGGGAGCGACGAGGCGATGTACAATAGCTGGGGCTCCAGCGAAGACTGGTGGGAGATCGTCCCGCCGCAGGTGGCGTGTACCCGCTTCCGGGTGTTCTTCCCGGACGACCACCAGACGGTTCCCCGCGACATCGTCGACGTGATGGCCGCGCTCGGTGCCTGGCGCGTCTGGACTGGGTGCGCAGCCGCCTGTGGCTCCTACGACCATCGCGAGCGCCGCGAGGTCCACTACCTGTGGCCGGAAGGCCATCCGGTGGAGGAACTGCTCCACGAGCGGCTCAGTGGCCCTGTGGAAGCCGTCGCTCCGGACGGGGGTCGAACGGGCGACGTTCGCGACCGACTGGTCGTCGACGAGAACGCAGAGTCACAGGACGATCTCGAGCCCCGCACGAAGCGTGCTGTCGCCGAAGCGATGGACGTCTCACTCCTCTCGAAAGGTGGCCGCTACGAGGTGCGGTCCGCGTCCGGGAACCGGTACGAAGTCGACGTCATCGACAAATCGTGTACCTGTCCCGACTGGCAGCAGCGCTCACCCGAGGGGGGCTGCAAGCACCTGCGTCGCGTCGATCACGAGATCAAACGGGGCCGCGTGCCCCGACCAGACGGCCGCCTTCCTTCCCCGTAGGGCGACGATTGAGCTACTCCACAGGACGGACCGTGTCGCCATCTCGTTGGACCCGGTCGAACGTTGAGAGATACGCAATCCGGTCGTGAACCTCGTCGGTATCCAGCTCCAGTTCGGAGGCCAGTTCGTCGACGGTCATCGGCTTGTCGAGTGCCTGGAGGACTTCGAGCCCCCGGTAGTACCTGTTCGTGAGTTCCTGGACGCGGGCCTCGATCGGCGTGGTCACTCCGTACCGCTCCTCGAGTTCGACCAAGGCCTCGTTCGCGAACGTGGCGAACTGATCGTCCCCCAGGCGTTCGATCTGGGCTTCGAGTTCAACCCGGACGACGTCGTAATCGAGGCCGGCCTGCACGAGCATATTCATGTCCTCGATGTCGTCGTCGCGGCCTGCGATTGCCTTGAACAGGAAGATATCCTCGTTGCTGACCAGCCGGACCGTCAGTCGATCCGTGTCGAGGAACGGCTCGCTGCGCTCTTGCATCCCGTCGGTGAGCACGAGCTTGTTCGCGACTTGCTGGTTGAAGATGTCGAGGCGACACCCATCGTCGTTCTCGACGCAGCTCGTCGCCCCCAGCGCCCGGTAATCTGGATCCAGGGATTGAACCTCCGCATACCCGAGATCCATCAGGACGGCCCACAGCTGACCGTACGCGTCGCCATCAGGGACGACTAGGTCGATATCTTTCGTCGCCCCCTTGAGGTCGCGCAGTGACATCGCACCACCACCGATCAGGAATACCGTGAGCGGTTCAGATAGGCCATCCCCGATCCGCTGGAATTCGTTCTCGATGTACTCGCGTCCGAATGTTGGTCTCATTGTGGTAGTGGCACCTCGTAGTCAGCCGCCAGCTCTTGGAACTCGTCCCACTCCGGGAGCCGGTCGTCGTCGACCTCGTCGTGCGTCTCGAGGTAGCGGAGCAAGGCGTCGATTTCGTCTTCGAGGCCATACTTCGCCGCCTGCTCTCGGAGGTCCGCCTCGTCGACGTCGACGTGGCTGAGCAGGAGGAGACAGTACGAGCGGTGACGGCTGCCGTCGTCGATCAGCAGCATGTGACAGCAGAGCTCCGCCGGCGAGACTGCGTCGAGGTTCTCGGAGTAGACGTAGTAGCGGTGGCCGGTAAGCAGGAACTGGAGGTCAAAGGCCGCGAATCGAGCGAGGCCAGTTTCGTGGAATCCCTCGGCGTCGATCTCCGTCTCAGCCTGGGCGAGAAATTCGTCGTAGTCCTCCCAGAGAATCGTGCCCTTCGGGGCAACGGCTTCGAGGCGATGGCGATGGAGATGGTGTGTGAGTTCACGGGCGAACTCGTGGAGGCGGTCGAAGTCGGCGTTGAACTCGTAGCGGCCGTCGGCCGTCCCGACGAGCCCACGGTCGCGAAACCGCTTGAGGACCCGGTTGACCGTATTGCGGTAGTTGTCGCTCCGGTCGGCGATCTCGGAGACGGTTCGCGGCTGGTCGAGGTAGTACAGCACCTCGAGTGCCTTCCCGGTCAGTAGATCGGGGAAGTCGATATGGGAGTGCTGGCGGACGAGGTCCTGGTACCGTTCGACGGCGCGAGTATCCGACGGGACGACTCGTTTTCGGCGGCCGTCGCGTTCCGTGTAGACGAGCCCCTTCTCGACGAGGTCGGCGACGGCACGAGAGAGGTAGCTCTCGCTGTGGTCGAGTTTCGTCGCGAGTTCGGAGATCGTGTCGCCGCGGTCGACCGTGGCGAGGACCTCGAGTTCGATGCGCCGGAGCACGGTGTAACATAGTACGAAACTTGTATATAAAGAAGTTTCGAGTAGTGTTACATCCAGCAATCGCGAGAACCGTCCCCATCGTCTTAACCAACAAAACTATGGACTCGTGGGTCGTGTTGGTTAACACGAGAGTAGCCGATGTCCTACGAACCCCCGACCCCACCGGCGAACCTCCCGACGGAGATCGTCCACACGCTCAATGAAGCCACACCGGAGCATCTTCGAGACGTTGCCAGCTACGCCGAGGCGTTGGCCGAATACAAGGAGCGTGAAGCTCGTCTCGAGGAGGAAGCGGACGACGCCGACGTCGAGGCGCGCCCCGATGACCTCCCAGACGACGTGCCGGCGAAGGCGACGATCACGATCAAGGAGATCAACGACAACCGCTACTACTACTGGCAGTGGCGGGAAGGCGATTCGGTGACGTCGAAGTACAAAGGGCCGGTGAATCCCAACGAGTAGACGAGATGGAACTGTAGCCTGATGTTTGTTTCAACGTGATTCGTAGCGTAGCAGATGACACCCCCCAGAGTGTGAATGGGATCGGTTTACCCGACACCCCTCGGTGTGAATGGGCTATCAACCGCCACTCTCTAACGAGACTTCACGCCGAGAGAAGACAGAGCAACACGCGGATAGATTACGCCTCGTTTACCCCCACACCCCTCAGTGTGAATGGTCCACCACCCAGGGTACCGCGATTAAGAAGTCCTTAACAGCAGAAGTCCTCTCACCGTAGGGAAGGTTTTCGCCTCAGTGACGAAGCGTCGGCTTCGGCACAAGGCCTTGCCTTTTAGAATACGTCTACTCGGAGGACTGTTTAGACTGTAGTATAATAAAGATAACTACAACTGCGGTGCGGTGCAGTAGCGGACCGGGTCAGCTACGGTGGCAGGACTTGTAAGCCGCTCTCCGTGCCGGTAATGGGACCTCAGACGGACGACACAGCTTCTACGGGTCAAGTCCTGCTCCGTCTTTACTACTGCCCTGACCTATAGGGGACCATTCACACCGAGGGGTGGGAGGGTCACCATCCCATCAACGTCTGGAGTTCCGGCGTTGAGTTGATCAGTCCAGTTCGTGTACTCTCCACGTCTCCTTGGAGCGAATACGACCTGAACTTCCCCTGATCTCCGCCTTCCTTCTTTTTCGATTCGAGAACTCCTGTCGTCACGTGCTTGTTCAGAAGCTCAAGCGCACGATTGTACCCCTTGGGTTCTACTTCGACGTCCCGTGCTACTGTTTGGTAAACCTCGTGAATCTCTGACGTCCGGAACCATTCTTTCTCCGGGTTATTCCGGTCAAGACGTGTGAGAGCAAACAAGAGTAATTTCCCGGACAACGGAGTCCCTTTCACCATCTCCATAAAGAGCTCAACTTCGACGAGTTCGTCAGCTTCGAAAACGTGATTCGCGGTCACAATATCATCGCCTTCTTCGTCAGCGATCTCGCCCGCATTTCGGAACAATCGGACTGCCCGTCGAGCGTCACCGTGTTCTTCAGCTGCGAGTTCAGCTGTGGTTGGAATCACCTCGTCATCCAGGACACCGTCGTAAAATGCGTCCCGTCGATTTTCGAGGATTGCAATGAGCTGGTCTTCTTCGTATGGCGTGAACGTTCGGTGTTCTGGCTGGAGAGTCGATTGAACCCGTGACTCGATTTCTCCTTTGAATTCGATGTCGTTCGAAATCCCGATTGTAAGGACTGGGAAGTCAACGTCGTCTTTTGATTGTGACCGTGATAGCGTGTAGAGGACCTCGTTGACTTCTCCGTGCTTGTCGATTTCATCGATGATGACGACAAGACCGCCAGAAAACTCCCGCTGAACAACTGGCCACAATTTCTGATCCCGATAGTGCTCGGCTGAGAGGCCCTGATAGGGGACATCAAGCGGGTTCTCTGCTTTCGCGTTTACCTGCTCTGCGATCTTTCGGAAGGTGGAGGTATACGTAGAGATGGGGTCTGGGTTGATGTAAGCAGTAACGATGGGGAGTCCGTTCCTGCAGTTGCTGCTTCGAGCCGTTCGCAGACGTGTCTTGCAACCAGTGTCTTCCCCGTCCCGGTTTCTCCCCACTCCAGAACGTTATCCGGGACGCTGTTTGTCCGCATCTTCCGGAGATTCTTGGCCAAGAACGTGATATGGTCGTCTCGGCCGACGATTCGATTGGCGTCAGGAACGTTATCGATCTCGAGCAACCACGGTTTCTCAAAAATATCCGATTCGTCTTCGCTATCCCCCTCGTCGATATTTAATATCTCGTCGACGGTTGTTTGCGTGGAATCATTGTTTGGCATGGGCGGACCAATTCGCCCCATTCACAAATAGGTTGTCCACCCTCGGTGTGATTGATTCCCTCCATTCACACTCCGGGGGGTGTTACATAGACCAAGGCCCCCCAGAGTGTGAATGGGATCGACCTCGTCGCCCACTTGTGGTTTTGCTCGCATCAAGTGACATCTGAGCCTACTCATCCGTTCCGGGCTGCTGTGAACTCCGTCAGCTCCACCTCTCGTGTCTCTGCGAGTCTCCGTCGAATGTCTGTACGAGCCCACCCGAGCGGTGAAAGCACGCTCTCGACCGCTCTGATCAGCTGCGTCTCGTAGTACGAGGCGTCGTAGGTCTCGATCTCCTCGTGGGCGAGGGCGACCCGGTCTCGCGAGGATTTCTCGTCGTCGACGACCACGTACTCGATATCCTGCCCCGGGTGGACTGCCAGTTCCTGCTCGCGAGCCCGTTTCAAGGCGGCCACGTTCTGGGTATTCTGTGAGTAGCCTTCCAGGGGCTTGGAGACACGATTCCGCTCGACGAGGCGCTCCACTGCTACGTTGCCCGCCTGCAGTTCGTCGATTGCTCGTTCGAGCCGTCCGAGCACCGCGTCCGGTGACCGCGTGGCATCGAGCTGGTCGAGACAGTCCCGCTGGATGTCCACGATGAACGGCGGGGTTGAGCGCTGCCGGGCTTCGATGCCTCTGACCTTGAAGTCGTCGTCGCCGGCGACCTTGCCGAAGTACTTCGTCAGCGCGCCGGCGTCGCTCTCGCGCTGCGGAACGAACGCCACCCAGTCGTAGTGGGCCTCGTGTTCGAGCCGAATCTCGACGCGTTCCGTGATCTCCGTCGCGAGCGTCCCGAGGTCCTCGCGGTCCTCGTCGTCGACGTCAGGGTCCGGCGTCACCCAGATGGAGTCGACGATGCCGTGGACGACGCGCCAGCCGCCGGCTTCCAGCCGCTGTTTCGCCGTCAGCAGAATCTCGCGAGCGAACGCGTTGATTGCTTCGTGGCACTCGATTCGGCCGAATTTCGCGTTGCTGAACCCTTGATAGCCGAAGCAGGCGACGAGGATCCACTTCAGCGCTCCCGACCGTCCCTCGAGTTCCGCCAGCCGGTCCTCGTCGGGGTTGTCCCGTTCCTTCTCGCGACGGATGGCCGCCTTGATCTCGTCGCGCGCGTCGATGATCGGCTGTAGCACGTCGACGAGGTAACCCCGCTCGTCACAGATCGAGTACCCGAGGCCGGGGACGTCCTCGCGGTCGCTGTGGCACTCACACCGGATGACGTCCGGCGAGACGTTCCGGGTACAGATGATGTTCGGGTACAACGAGGAGAAGTCGAGTTCGTGGACGTTCTCGTGAAGCCCGACCTCGGGCGCGAAGATGAAGCCGCCGCGGTCGGCGTCGTGGAGCGTCCCCATCGGTTTGTAGAACTCGTGGCGCCAGGAGTTCCATGGCACGAGGACGCCGCGGTCGTGGGCTTCACAGATCTGGATCGCCGTGAGCACGTTCCCGATCGACGCCCATGCGAGCTCCTGGACGGGCTTGTTCGAGCGCGACACGAGGTCGAGGACGCCCTCGAGGTTCGTCTCCCCGTAGAAGAACGTGTTCGATTCGTCGATGATCGCCCGGCCGGGCACGTTGTACCGCGCCGGTGAGTGACCGACGCGGCCGTAGCTCGAGTACGTCGACCGGCTCGCGAGTTGCTGGTAGTCGACGTCCGGCCACCGACTCAGCGAGAAGCCGTCGACGCCGGCAGCCGTCGCCATCTCGTACAGAGTTGGGACGATCTCGCTGGTTGAGCAGACCAGGACGTCCGGATCGTGTGCGTCGAGCGCCCCCTGGACGGCGGTCAGGAGATCCGTCGGCGAGCCGGTAACAGTATCGCCGGCGACAGACAGCTCCCCATAGATGTCGTTGCTCGTTTCGGTCACCGGAACGCTGAGCCGGAGCGTCGACAGCTCGCTCGCCGGCGTCGGATCGGCGTCGGTCTCCAGACAGTACCGGAACTCTCGCGAGAAGTCGACGTTGAAACAGGCGAGATCCCCGACTGGATAGTCCGACAGCTGGCGCGCTTGCCGGGCGAGTGGAGTGACGCGATCGATGTGGGCAACGTCGACTGCGAGAACGGCCTCCTCGTCTCGTCGAAAGCCGGGGCGTCGCGCAACCATCTCGGTCGCGACGACGTCCGGGTGCTGGTCGTACACCGACTGGAGCGTTGTGAGGTCGAGGTCGGTCTCTGGGTCGCGAGCGGCGACGTAGAAGCGTGGGGTGTAGTCTTGGCGCTCGGTCGCGACGGCGCCGTCGGCGGTTGCCTCCCACTCCAGGACGCGGCCGTCGTCCAGAAAGTCGATACTGAACGGCATCGTCACGGGTTCGCGTCCGGTGGGCCACTCTCTTGATCATCGCTCGCTGTGACTGCGGCTTCGAGCTCCTCGAGGCGTTCCTCGTGGTCGTCGAGGCGGGCCTCCTGTTCGAGATCGATGCTGAGCAGCGCCGGCAGCAGCGGATTTTGGTGGTTCAACAGCCCGCTCGCGTCGGCGTGCTCGCGGGCGTACTCGAACAGCTGGTCAAATCGTGGCTGGTCGCGACGCCGCAGTGCCCGGCGGAACTCTGCCCAGCGCTCTTCGATAGCCCGGAGCGCATCCCGGTACGTCGGGTTTGTGCGCCCCATCGCTATCGGCCTCCTGTCCCGGTCGCGGTCCACGCATCGAGCAAGGGGTCCGTAGTGGCCGCCACCGTCTCACCGTCAGCTGTGACGCCTGTCCCGACACCCTCCGGAGTCGGCGTCGACGGCGTCGACGTTGTCGGTTCCACGCCGACCTGCGTGGCGCGTGCCGCGAGCAGCTGCCGCCAGTACGCGAACGTCGTCTGGTAGTACGCGCCGTCGTCGACGGGATAGACGAGCGTCTCGAAGTCTTTGCCGACGACCCGTGGCCCCATCCGAGTCTGCTCGCACTCCAGGTGGTGGTCGGCGACCGTCGCGACTGACTCGGTGAATTCGTTTCGTTCGTTTCGCGTAACGAGCACCGGGATGTCGTACCCCTCGGCGTAGGTTGCCAACCGAGCGAGAGTTCGAGCCTGAAGGGTTCCCGCGTGGGTTTCGCCGAGGATATCGTCGGCGCGGTACTGGACGTCGACGGCCGGCGCGACGATGAGGGCGGGCGTGTGGGGCGACGTGTCCTCGTCACGACTCGGTTCCCCTCGACCGGCCGTCCCGGCGTCAGTGGTGGACATCTGGATCGACTTGTTCACTGCCGTCGGGAGATTACAGACGGCGCCGTAGTGCTGGTAGGCGGTGAATCCGCGGGCGACGTGAATTCGGTTGAGCAACCGTTGACTGGGCGCGATCTGGGCGAGTGTCGTCGTCGCGTGACCATTTGCGTCGACCCAGAAGGCGGGCCCGTCGTGCAGGAGGAGATGGTCGAGTACGAGCGACTGCAGGATTGGGACGCCGCGGCCTCCCTCGACGTCGAGCAGCGTGATGCCGTCGCCGAGTGACGGCAACAACATCTCGTCCGTAGTCGGATCGGCCTGGTCAGCAAGGGACCGATTGCGGTCAGCGCCCCGTGTCGGCTGGTCCACCGTCAATCGGTTCGACGTTGAGTGTTCTCCCATACTAGATTAGTTGTCTACGTTCCCGATAAGCCGCGGCGTGTCGCTTCCGCGTTTCAGGAAACTCGATGTGATCCCCTCCAATCCCGGTACAGTCCCGAGTAGTCTCCGTTTGGATCCTGTTTCCGAGAATAGTTCCTGAATCGAGCGCACTTCGTGTTAACCAACACCCGGCCGTATCGACGGCGGTGTGTTGGTTAAACCTGCCCAGCTGCAGTCTCGAGCCTGACTGCTCGGTATGTTAATGCTCAACGCCACGTTGGAAGAGGTGCTCTATGAGCTATCCACGAACCCACGTCGACCACCGAAACCCCGATCACCACGAGTCAATGCACCCAACTCGAAATATCGTGAACGCCCACGTTGTCGCTGGGGAGTTCCTCACTTCACGATACCACGATGCGCTTCAAACTGTTCTCCATCCCCTCGGCGAATCTCTGGACACCAAAGACCAACATGCGCTCAACGACCTTGGCATCGTCCATGCTAATGGTTCCTTGAACGAGCTTTCCCCTATCGTTCGTACATACGTCAAACTCGACGAGTATTGGACACGCACCCATCGTACTGCGCTCAACGAATTATTCGATGATCGACGTGCTCACGTCCTGAGTTGCTGTACACGGTTCCTTTCTGAGTTCTCTCGACACACACTCGAAGTCGAATCTGGCCGTTCCGGAACTGCGCTGGATACTACCCTTGCTCCACTCCTCGAAAGCGGATTTCTCTCACACACAGATGATGAGAAAACGCCATATTCTGTTGATGAACACCACGCGCTATATCGACCGACTGAACGGCTCTTCGACGCACTTCTTGACCAAGCAGCTGTTCTCTGTGAGCTTCTGCCGCCGACAGAGCTCTAATCGTACGATTCAGAGTCTTTTCGCCTCTGTGGGATCCTCTTGGTCACATACCATCTGCGGTGAAACAGCCGATAAGTAGGCTTGCGAAGTGACCGCTCCTGTCTTCCCAGTTTCAGATGTGTTCAGAGTACGGTGCAAGATGCAGGACGCATAGTCAGCACAATGTTCTGGAGGCCTTGTAGCGTAGTTAAATGATGATTGCTATACCTTCTTGTTTCTGGCACGACCGACTTCCACAAGAACGGGTCACTGGCTGCTATGGACGATATTGAGCGCATTCAGGCGTACATCCTCGGTCGGCTTGATCGGGAACCGCAGGAGAAGGCGGACGTCATCGACGAAATCGACGAGAATCGTGGCGACGACCGTGATACCATCGAATTTGCGTTCGAGGATCTGATCGATCGAGGTCGGATCCAACCCGACGACGAGGATCCACCGACCTACTCTCTTACTGACGCCGGCGAGGTCAAGATGCTTTTCGAAGGACCAGCGGTGATGCTGGCGATCGACTTCGTCGGCGTCCCAGACAAGAACCAGTTGGATGCCTATCTTATGGACCTATACGAGGTGGAAGAGACACCGGAGGAGATGACGACGGGGGGAACGGGTACACTCCCGCTCACCTCGCAGGAATGGGGCGAAATAGAAATGGATCGGGACGAGTTCGACTCTCTCAAACTGACGGTGCTCCAGTTCAACTCCGTCCCGCTCGGCTATCACATCGTCCTCTCCGGAAAGCTGACCTCGGACCACTTCGACGCCATTTGGGCCGCGGACCAGGATGCAGGTTTAGCGCCGGCCCGTGACGCGATCCGCGAGGTATGGAGTGACATCTTCGACGGGTTCTCGCTCGGCCTCGTCTCCAGCCATGATGACCCAGTACGGCTCGTCGGGAGGAACACGCCGATAACCGTGTCCACTCTCAAATTAGGGTTAAGCGTCAACGAAGCCTTGACTGGCTCCCGCGACGTCACGGATCATCAGCGTCTCTACCGCTCGTACGCCTCGCACTTCGGAGGACACGGATTCTTCGAGATGCTGGATATCGATCCATTATCCTCCAAGTCGGTGATCCCACAGGCGGCGAACGCGGTGTGTATCGTCGGTTCAGGGAGTGAGATGTCGCCCGATAACATGACGTACCATAGTTCCTATACCATGATCGAGATCTCTGACCAGCTGGTGCTTGATGAAAACACGCAAACTCCGCCTTCAGCGCTTTCCCTGAGTTCGGACTTTTTTGTCCGGTTCCTCCCGTTGCTCTACCTCTTCAACTGGTTCAAAGACAAGCGATTGGAATTCTGGGAGTTGAACGAGTCGGTCCGGGAGCTCTCCCTGTCGCAGATAGATGCCGGCGGCAGTATAGATGACGTCCAGGATGACATGGAGCACCTGATCGATGCCGACTTGGATTTCACAGAGACGTACTCGCGGGTCCTGTTCCACCAGCAGATCGCGGAGAACTATTTCGAATATTTGACCGACTGGTTCGAGCAGCGCGACCACGGTGAGATTCCTGTCTCGGATATACGGCGGATCGACGATACGGAAGAAACTCAAGGTGTGTTCACGACCATTCTGGATGATATCGTCGACGAAATGGAGTTGGTCGAGGAGAACTATGAAGGTCTGTTTGACCGGTACTCGGTGACTGCGACCAGCTTGAATCGGCTGTTGTCGTACCAATCGTCGGCAACGAACATCCAGATTAACAACACGGTGAAGTGGCTGACGGTGGTCTTGGTATTTCTGGCGTTGTTCGGCGGCTTCGGCGGATATGATATCGTGGCAGATCTGGCAACGCAAGCCTATGAACGCGCTGTAGAATTAGCTGGACACCTACCGTTCTAACCCGTGAAATCTTTCGTCTGTACTTGTCGATTGTCCCCAAATATAAAATCAAACGAGGGAGCAACAGCACCACACCTTCACATTTCCAGATACGTTGAAGACTCTCCCAGTTGGACTGGGAGGTATGTGTGGCCGAAACTCGCTCTTCATCGACCAAGCAGACCTCGAGGCTCGCTTCGATGCCGAGGTCGTCGCGGACGGCGGGTACACACCCCGATACAACATCGCGCCTGGCGACGACCTCCACATCATCACGAACGAGGCTTCCGACGAGATCGACGCCTACCACTGGGGGCTGATTCCGTTCTGGGCGGACGAACCCGAGGAGGGCATCATCAACGCTCGCTCCGAGACTGCCGACGAGAAACGCGTCTTCGAGCGGGCGTGGGAATCACGTCCTTGCCTCGTCCCCTCGTCTGGGTTCTACGAGTGGCAATCGCCGAACGGCGGGTCGAAGCAGCCCTACCGGATTTACCGGGAGGACGACCCCGCATTCGCGATGGCTGGGCTCTGGGACGTCTGGGAGGGCGACGACGAGACGATCTCGTGCGTCACGATTCTCACGACGGAGCCGAACAACCTGATGAACTCAATCCACGACCGGATGCCGGTCGTCCTCCCAAAGGACGCTGAGTCCGACTGGCTCGCCGCAGACGCGGACACCCGCAAGGAACTGTGCCAGCCGTACCCGAAAGACGATCTGGACGCCTACGAGATCTCGACGCGGGTCAACAACCCCGGCAACGACGATCCCCAGGTCATCGAGCCGCTGGACCACGAGCAATCGGGCCTCGGCGAGTTCAGTTCCTGATAGCTGACGGGATCACGGTCACTGCATCGGCGACGCCGCCGCTGAATCGACGAGCGAGTACTCTCGATCCCGACTCGTCCCCTCCGCCTCGAGGAGGTTGTACTGCTCCATCTTCGAGAGGTACGTGCGGATAGTCCGCTTCGTCCGTGGGTCATCGACGTCCTCGGTATAGCGCTCGTGAATCTCGCTCGGCCCGACCGGGCCGTGCTCGCGAACGATGTCGTAGACGACGCGCTGGTGCGGGGTGAGCGAGTCGAGGCTCTTCTGCTTGATTTGGGCCCGAGCATCCTCGGCGGCATCCAGGAGAATGTCGTCGGTGATGCGCTCGTGGTTCTCGCGATCAGCCTTACCGGCGGCCGTTCGGAGGATACCGATTGCGAGGCGGGCGTCGCCGGCGGCCGCGTCGGCGATTCGATAGAGTTGGTCGTCGGTGATGACGTCATTGTCGAGCCCCCACTTTGCCCGCGCACTCAGGATATCGTACAGCTGCTCGTCGTGGTACTTGTCCATCCGGACGTGTTCGCTGGAGCGCAGCCGGCTCACGAGCCGGTCGTCGACGCGGCTGAACAGCTCCTCTTCCTTGTTCGCTATGCAGATGATCGCGAATTGCGGGAGGCTGTGGAGGTCGTAGATGACGCTGGGGTCTTCGAGCTGGTCGACCTCATCGAGGATGACGACGGTTCGCGGGCCATCGTGTTGCTGGAGGCGGTCGACGAGTTCGTCGTGGGGCGTCGACTGCCGGTGGATGTCGATGGTTGCACCGAGGTCGTCGAGGATCTGGTAGAGCGTGCGGAACCGGGTGTAGTTGCGCCAGCAGTTGACGTAGGTGGTCTCGACATCGAGGACCTCCTCACGTAGGCGTTCGGTGACGAATTTTGAGATGCACGTCTTGCCGGCGCCGCTGGGTCCGGTGACAATAGCGGTGTCGGCGGGTTCGCCGTTCGTGATTGGCTCGAGGACACTGGAGAGGTGGTTGACTTCGGCGTCGCGATGCTCAACTTCCCGAGGAACGAACCCGGCCCGGAGGACGCGAGCATCGCGAATCATCTGTCTCTGACAGACTGATTTCGGGTCAGGTTACAAAAGCCTGACCGGGTTGTTTCCGGAAACTCCTATGATAGTACCATCGTGAGTACCCAAAAACCTACGCTGTATCCCGATTTGTGTTCATGGAAAGTCGAGGCTTCCGGAAACTTCCGGAAACTCATCCTCCACTACTGATTTGACACCAAGTGAGTGATTTCTCTTTGACCCCCGAACGACGGGGTGCCGGAGAAATGGTCATTATGATCGAGTGACAAGCAAATCTAATACAGCCATCGACTTCGATGCCATATCTTGGAGTTCTAAACGGAACACGGGTAATCCCACCGCAAGTAGCCGACGGCACGTCTGTTACTTGTCCTGCGTGCGACCAACCGATGGCCGTTGTACGGTCTCACGAACGAGGTTCTGCTTTCATTTCCCGTCATTTTCGGCACCACGAACAGGAGGGTCGTTCTGAGATGGGCCAAACTGCAGGTCAGGCAACCTTTGCTGATCTTGTAGATGTCGGCGAGTGCCCTGGTGAATCGGACGAACATATGAAAATGAAGTCGATTGCATATGCTCGATTGGAGCACGATTTCCCCGATGCGACAGTTGAGCTTGAATCCGGTATCGACGGCCGAATTGCGGATGTCCTGCTCACATTCGATACTCCCCGAGAGCCCCATGGAAGGGGTATCGCGATAGAGGCTCAGTATCGGAATCAGGGCAAAGATATCGAGGCAGTCACTGACCATTATCTACAGCGTGACTATAGCGTTGCATGGCTCAATGAGGGCGATTTCTCAGAGTACGATGTTGATCTCTCCGGAATACTGTCTGTCTGGCCCTATGCGCTTCCGTCGCGGTCTGATATGGAGGGGTACCCGGAAGTCATCAGATGGCTCTGGCAAGAGAAGTCGCCCTCTGTTTCGGTAGAGATCCCTGTACCCGGAGAATATTGGGCTTCATTCGATAAGTCGGATGAATGGGTGACCGTTGCTCAACAAGATCTCCGACGGAAGGGGCGCGCTTGGGCGACTGTTTCTCGCTCACCAACGGGTCAGCTAACTCTTCAGCTTGGAAAGAAGGACTGGGGCTGGGACGGAGATACCCACCGTGTCACCGTTCAGCTTGAAGAATCGGATACCGAGGAACTCCGGTCATTCACTAATAACTTGGAACGGCTGGCATTTGGGTCGGATCGTCCGACTGAGGCAGATCGGGAACGCCCTTGGCATGATTTGACAACGGCTTGGTTCGCCGGTTCCCCCCGTGTTACCTCCTGGCTCTCAGCTTCCCTCTCCCCCGATGACGACGTAGTCCTCTCGTTAGGAAAGAAACACCCGAAGGAAACCGATCGCGTTAGTGTACAAATTGATGAAACTGCGACTCAGGCTCTAAATGAGCTCACTGATCTCCTTGAGAGGGCTTTCGAACTGGAAGCTTGATTGCGGTTAGAACGGTTGGTTCTCGAGGATGTGCTCCATAATGAGCTGCTCCCGAGCATTAACGAATTCCTCAAAGGTCATCTCCTTGGCGCCCTCTGGGATATGGTGAGTCTGCTTGTAGTCGTCCGTTCGGGAGTTCATCCAGTCCTCGAAGTCGTCATCGGATTTCATCTTGTTCGTCTTGTCGATCAGCAACTGGAGGTTCCCCACTCGGTCGGCATCTGCCTCCTCCGGGAGTACCGACTTCGGGATAATGTGGTCGATATCGTAGTCTTTGCCCCGTGCCGGTTCATCGGGATAGTGCGACAGCTGCAGAAGGAACTCGATGTCGCGCTTCCCGTACTGGAGCTCCTCGAAAAGCGTGGTCAACTTTTCTTCGGTGAAACGGAGGGAGGTTCCGTAACTGGATGCCACTTCATCACTGATCCGCTCAAGTGGGAATTCCGAGGTCTCCTCTTCCTCTCGGATAACATCCCGGACGAGTTCTGCGATCTGGTTCGATGATTGGCTGGTGAATCCGTTGAGTCGGGCCGCACAGATATAGTAGAGAATGTCACGACGCCGCCCGCGTCCTTTTATAGAGGTCGAATCGAGCGAGGGATTCTCGTTCTGGTAGAGGTAGTAGGCGATAGGTGTGTAGAGGGCGGGACTGAGGATGTAGGTCACCGTCGGATAGTAACTGTTCAGAAGCTCAGCGAGTTGTTCCATCGTGTTCGAGAACGTATCGGTAAGCCAGATCTCCTTCAGATTCCGCAGCAAGTCGAGTGTGTAGTTGTCGAACCGATACTGGATCTCGTTGCCGTTGATTGCGAGCAGTACCTTCTGGACGTGCTTCGTAGCAAAAGGAGCGTTCCCACCGTCGATGATCCCGTTCAGTTCGTCGACCATCGAGTGCACCTCGTCCCGTGCGTTGATTTCCGGCGGCTCCTGTTGCCAGCTACTAGTCATCAACGACAGGAGGATTTCGGCACGATTCGGTGTCACCCTCCTGATTGATCCGTACGAAGACGTCACGAACACGGGTGATGTCGTTCTCGTCTTCGGTAAAGAAGTGGAGCTTCTCGTCCTTGTGGACCGCTCGATAGAGGTCCTCGAAATTACGCTGAGCGTTGAGAATCAGACTATCTGAATTCTCTATCTCGGGGTGGTTCTCGACCAGCTCCTGGATCTCTCCCTCAATTTCCTGGCGTTCTGCATAGAAATCGTCGTTGTCAGAGATGGACATGATTCGGTTGACTGGATACCAGTATGCATTCGCGGTTGCGGACTTCTCAGAGCGGAAGGAGAAGTCGTATTTATTGCCGAGTTCTGAGTCCGCTGTCTGCGGGTCCGAGAGGAGGTTGAGATAGAGTCGCTTCTGAACCCACGAACTGGCCTTGTTCCGAGGGTGGTTGTGTTTCCGCTCGTAGAATGATCCGGTCAGACCGATATTGAGCGCGGTCAGTCGCTGCTGGCCGTCGAGGACTAGTTTCACCGGTGACGGGAGTGGGTCTTCAGAATTGTGCGGGGGGTTTCGATGGGTCGGTGTTGTGAGTGACTGGGGAAAATTCGGTTCGTCGACGTAGTGGGTGACGAAGCGATATTTGGGCTGAGCCTGTGCTTCCTCAGCCGAGAGGTTCCACTGAAGGAGCGCACCGATCGGATAGTCCCGTAACAGGGAATCAAACAGATCCACGATGTCACTCGTTTCCCAGACGAACTCCCGCTGAATCGCGGGTAAGAGATAAGAATAATTTATGTTTTCCACGACCTCAGCGATCCGCTTGGTTTCCATATTCCGTCTTGTGGTATGCTGGTTTTATATATCCACATAGTGGTGGTCGCCTATCATTTATAACGTCACAGAGCGATTTCTGATACGGAAATGAGTTTGAATATTCCACTTCCTGCGGGTCTCGGGGACTATGCTTGGCTCGAAACTCTTGCTCAACGTGAGGAGATTAATCAAACGATTCCTCTCTATATCGAAGCTGATGACGGGATTGAGGTCGTCGCTGTTTCCCTTCTCTGTGAAGATGATCTTCGGATGATCTACCGGGCACCCGGTGGTTGGCAATTGCTCACAGAATATGAGTTGTCCGAGGACCCGATTATTCACGTAGACGACCTCCTTGATGCTGTCGTTGCATTTGTGGGAACAGACGCGAGAGTCGTTCAAAAACTCGCTCAGGAACTCGGTGAGAAGTTAGAGGAGCATTGGAAGATGGGATTTGTTCCGTATAGTCAATCTGGGAAGGGGGACAAATTTGAGGAACTTAGACAGGACTGCAATTGCTCAGGGATTGACGACCCGTCAATTGAGCGTGTTCCGGGAATGTCCGAAATCGAGGAATCAGCAGAATTTCGCTGCCATAACTGTATGAGCCTATACGGTATCGAGTATCAGGGTCGTAGAATCGATCTTGATGAGGTGTTCAGTGCTGAGTGGCTCTTCACGAATTCGACTCCGGATGACATCGTGGAGATCGGTGCCGAAGATTCATTTCTCGTGTATTCTAATGGTCGACCAATAGACAAAACAGAACGAGTCATCGGCGCGATGACTAGCTATGGTGGTGACACGAGTTCTTCTTTTGCCCGATATATCCCTGAAAACCACCAGGGATTGCTCTATATTCGAGATGACGACGCGGCTGGATACGTCACTTGGGAAGAGCTGGATGGAATACAGGTTCTTCGACAGCTGTATGTCCGGGATCATTACCGGCGCCGGGGGATTGCTGAGGAGTTAATTCAGACTTGGTGCCAGGAGTACTGTAAGGATGATGTCTACTATATCGACGAACCAAATGATAAGAGCCGGTCTCTGTTTTCAAAACTGGGCCACATTAACGGAGACGGTGAGTACGAAGCGATCGAACTCTACCCGATTCGTGGAGTTGGAAACAGTCTCGACGGTAGCCAGACTCTCCCTCAATAGTTCATCCACGCTCTCATCAACTCAATCAGCCAGGTCTCGAATTCCCTCTACCACACTCTTTCCTTGCCAACCCACGATCTGGTCTGCGTGGTCTTCAACGAAATTGGGCATCTGCTCGTTTCCGCGCGGTGTAACACCCAGAATAGGCTTGCTCTCGATTTTAGCTAAAATAGTTTCTTTCTTGATCCATTTGCTGTGTGCTACGTACATTCCCCCGAGTATTATTACGACCGTAGCTGGCTTGATCTGGTCTTCCCGGAGCGCCTGTTCCAGCTCCTTTTCGGTGTCAGCATCGATCTCATCCACCTTCGGTACTGAGTAGTTCCGGAAACTGAAATTCGGGTAGTCGCGAAGTAGTTCTACCATCCGATTGTACTCGTCGCTGTACTCCCAAGAGTGCGAGATGAACAGTCGGTATTCGCTCCGACGGTTGCTTGAAGATCTGCTGTTGAAGCTCATAACTATATGCGAATTGTTGACGGCTTACCCGTTTAGTACTATGGTCCTCTCTGATGCGGAATCCAAATATGGCGATATTCCAGGGGGAAGAACTTATACTATTTAAAAACGGATTGTTCATACGGTTATGAGCCAAGACACCTCCTCCCCATTGAAAACCACCTGGGAGGCTGCGTTTGATGATATTCGTGGCAGTCCAAACCCCGAATCAGCTGTTCGATTCGTTCTGAAGTCAGCTGTTAACGATCTACCTACCGGATTCTATCGCGATGATGGAGACCGCATACTACCGACCTACAAAGGGAACGATCTCGGAAAGGAGTTCACCGTTCGAGAACTCGGCCCCGTTTATACAGTCACGCAATCTGGGGATAACAGTCTCCCTGAGCTCAGTTCCTCTCAACCGTCGCTCTTCGAGCCGAATGACCAACAGTCGGGCCTTGTCCCGACCGACGATCCCCTGAGCCGCAGTTCTACCGACACTCAGAACCAGCAGGGGCTCTCGTCTAGACAAAAAATCGCTGGCGGTGCTTTGCTCCTATATGGTGCCTACAAAGGGCTGGAAGCCTTGGCCTCTGTAGGCTCGTCGACTCAAGAGTCCCCTTCCTCCTCAGGCGGAAATACTGGGCAATCACTCCCTCGCTTAGCACGCGCTGCAACTCGACTTGAGGACAAGCAGTACAACGTTTTTGTCTCCCACTCGTGGGAGTACGACGAACACTACGAGCGTATCGTTGATTTCCTTGACGAGGTTCCGTCGATCGAGTGGCAGAATCATAGTGTCCCCTCAACTGACCCCCTGCCCGTGGATACCGAGTCTGCCCTTCGCTCTGAACTCCGGAACCAGATGAAAACGGCGTCGGTTGTCGTCGTAAGTAGTGGAATGTACGGTGCTCACAGCACTTGGATCCTGGAGGAGCTGGAACTCGCCGATGAACTGGACAAGCCGGTGATCGCAATCATTCCAGAGGGACAATCGAAGGTCCCCGAGAAAATCCAAGAAGTCGCAGATACTCAGGTAGGATGGCGAAAGGCCTCGCTTGTCGACGCACTCGCTGAATATGCCTGATTCAACCGACGAAGCGGCGGTTGATCTCTCAGAGGATGGCGCCGATACTGACGATGGAGACACGCCCGAAA
The DNA here is from genome assembly GCF_037338445.1 of Salinibaculum sp. SYNS191. Taxonomy (NCBI): domain Archaea; kingdom Methanobacteriati; phylum Methanobacteriota; class Halobacteria; order Halobacteriales; family Haloarculaceae; genus Salinibaculum; species Salinibaculum marinum. The sequence goes on along the minus strand of NZ_CP147839.1, from coordinate 4,654 downwards.
CAGAACCTGAACACTCTGAAGAGGTCACTGGAGGGGACCCTGCTGAGCCATCTGAGGAGGAAGATGTTACAGCTGGACCGCTGGCTAATCTAAGTGAGGACGAGAAGAATCGGCTGATGGAGCAGTACATACATTACGGGGAGGTTGCGATCCAGACTGCCAATCAGCGAGTCCAGATGAACCGCTTTTTCGGTCTGATTTTAACCTCGGTACTGGCCGGTCTCTTTGCTCTCGCCCGCGGCAATCTCACGACCACTAACGCTGCGATCGTTCTCTTCGCATCAGGATTCGGTAGTCTGATTTGCTACTTCTGGTATCAGAGTCTTCAATCATACCGCCGGCTGAACAAAGCGCGGTATGCCATCTTGAATGAGATTGAGTCGGTCCTGCCTGTTCGCATGTACCTGGATGAATGGCGATATTTGAAGCGAGAGAAACCCGACCCGGAAATCGTTGATCCTCGTCCCGCTGAAGATGCTGACCACCGCTCGCATACGATTGTGGAACAGTGGTTCGTCCGCCTATTGGCTGCTGGATACATATCCGTCGGAGGGTATGCCGGCGGGTTCATTCTTACTCCACGGGTGAAGAGGTTCATTCCATCACTACCGGACCCATCGGTGGTTGGTTTTGGTGTTGGTGGAGTCTTCCTGCTCGGCTTAGCCATCCTCTTTAGGATTCAAACCCGCTGAGAATATCATGAGACGCTTCGATACCGGTGATTCTGTCCGAATTGATATTCCTGATGAGACTGATCCCGATCACGACTGGCTCCATGGTCGTCAGGGAACAGTTGTTGAGATCATTATTGACGATGCGGGAGCTGTGACTGATGATGAACGCGAGGGATATCTCTTTCGCGTTAAATTCGATGATGGCGAAACTGCTGATGTGCGCTGGCGTGACCTCCGACCCGCTTGATGTGACTTCGATGCTACTATTCGTATCAGTCGAATCCTTCCTACAAGAACGAGGTGCTTGAACTCAGCGTGAACGACACTCGGACACAGTTGTTCGGGTGTTAGCAACCGTCGCCTGAGTTCTCAATCCTCCCTGATTTATTTTGGTTCCTCTCGGTAAGCCACTCCTAAGCTGTCAGTCTCGCCAAGAGTGAAGTGAGACCGATATCTTGGTAGGGAGTGTTCGATGGATTCAACGCTTCTCACCGGCCCGAAACACGCCCGATTGGAACGACGGGCATTTCAGCGGGCTGATGACATCGCAACCGATTCGCTGGGGAGTATTCTCTACATAACGCGGAACGACGCTCGCCGGAGTATGGTCGAGGACAGCTGGGCCGTTTCCCACGAACCTCTCCGTCTTCGTGCCGAGACGCTTGACGCGGTCGTTCGGGAGTGGTACGAACATCTCCACGGTCCGGTTCAACCACTCGCCGGGCAGCTGAACCGCCGGCTGGCGGAGTACGCTCTGGACAGATCGACAGCCGAGACAGACGGCGCTCTCGCCGGTGAACCTGCCTCTGCCGCTCTCGCTGATTCGTTCAGTAGCCGCTTCTCGCTCTTCGACGACGCCGGCGTCGGTACCGCTGACGCGCTCGTAGCGGAGTTCGAGGGCTCAGACCTCGATGACCGTATCGCGAAAGCCACTGTCGACGCGTACCGACACTACCGGGATCTCCACGGCGACTATGTCGACGAGTGGGTCTGTACCCGGGGAGAAATGTTCGACGCCGTCGCGACGGCGGAGCAGTCACTATCGGCGTTCTCGCCGGAACTGGATGTCGTCATCCTTTCCGGGTATCACGAGTTCCGTCCCGTCGAACGCCGCCTCATCGAACGCCTCGCCGACGAACTTCCGACGATCGCACTTCTGCCACTCCACCAGGATGGCCGGAGCGGAGTCGACGCCGTTGCGGAGGGCGCCTTGGAGGTCTACGAAGCACTTGACTTTGAGACAGTAGAACTCGATCCCGTCGACGAGTCAGGGCAGGCCTTTGGAACGATCACCGAGTCGCTCTACCGCCCGGATCCCGACACCGTCCCTGCTCCAGACGCGCTCCAGTGGCGGGAACTCCCGACGCCCGAGCGCGAGATTCGCTTCGTCGCTCGCGAGCTCCGGACCGAGTTGGCCAATGGTCGCGATCCCGACGACTTGGCCGTCGTCGCCCCCGGGACCGAGGCCTATTCGGGGTACGTCGAGGACACGTTCGATACGTACGACATCCCGCACGTCACGACTGCCGCCTCACAGCTGAACCGGACGTTCACCGGGAGCGTCGTCCACGATCTCCTGAACCTCGCCGAACCCGACCCCCGTGCTGAGGACCTCACGTCCCTGTTAGCAAATCCATTGGTCAACGTCGTCGATACCGACCAGGCCAACGCCGTCACGGCAGCTGCTCGCCGGCGCGACACGGTTTCTGTGTCACCCCTGCTCGATGACGTCGACGACGACTCGGCGGCGCTGATCGAGGAGCTACTGGCCACGTTAGAGACGCTCCGAACAGGCGACGTCGAGGACGCAACCGAAACGCTCCGTCGACTGTTGGACGACCGGTTCGACCTGCAGGCGGCGACAGAGGACTACGCCAGCGGTTCCGAGCAAGCCGTCGAACAGCGAGCCTACGACCTCGTGGACGAGGTCCTCGCCTCGTTCGAGTCGCTGGCGGCGGTCAATAGCGACCTTTCCCCGTTGGCACTGTTCACCCGTGCGTTCGATGGCGTGCCGATCCGGGTTCCACAGCGCGCTGCTGGCGGCCACGTTGAGGTGATGGGGCTGCTCGACGCCCGGATGCGCTCGTTCGAGAAAGTGTTCCTCGTGGGCCTGACGAGCGAGCACTTCCCGGTAACGCCGGAACGCCCGGCCTTCTTCGAGGAGATGACCGACGCCCATCCGCGGTTCGACACTGGCGACGAGCGCCTCCGGGGGCGCTATCTCTTCGCGACGCTCCTCGCGAACGTCGATGAACTCACGATTACCACACCAGAGACGGGCGACGACGAGTCCGCAGTCGTCCGGTCGCCGGTCCTCGACGAACTCCAGCGCGTGACCGGCATTGAACCCGAAGACGGCGTCGACGACCGCGTGGGCTCTCGTGAGGACCTCCAGCGGCACGTTGCCGCAACGACCAACCGGCGTGCGGCGGTCAGCCACGCCGGCGACCGGGGCGATCTCTCTCCCGAGCAGACCAAGCGCACGGATCGGGGACTCCACTGTGCGGACAACAGGGGAACGGCTGGCCTCTCCGAACACGACGGCGTCTTAGAACTCGATACAGTCGATGAGGTATACCCTCCGTCTGAACGGGAACCCTACAGCGCGAGTCGTATCGAACGATACGTCGAGTGTGGGTTCAAGTTCTACGCTGACGAAGTACTCGGAATTGCGGATCCGGACGATGTCGAGGTCGTCCCTACGCCCCTCGAAACTGGATCGTACGTCCACGACGTCCTCGAACGGTTCTTCGCGGATTTGCAGGACGAGACCGAGGACGGTGTCGATCTCACGAACTTCGACCGGGACGACCTGGCGACGCACCTTCGCGAGATCGCCGTTGAGGAACTCCGGGATGCTGACTTCGAGTACGACGGCCTGTTCTACGAACGGTGGAAGGCGGAGCTGTTCGCGGGCCTGGGTGACGGCGAGAGTGCTCCGTACGAGGCCGGGAGCAAACCTCACGACGCACCGGAACAGGGGTTGTTCGCTACCTTCCTCGACAACGAACTCTCGCGGGACGGCGCTGACCTCCCACACTTGTTCGAGGCCCCGTTCGGCGAGGGACTTCACGACTCGGATGCTGGGCCGTTCACAGTTGGGCGACCGGACGGCTCGACTGTCTCGATTCGGGGTTACATCGACCGCGTTGACGTGAGCCAGGGTGGCGAACAACCGACGCTCACGCTCTACGACTACAAAACTGGTCGAGCACCGTATATGACGAAGACGACCGGCGGCACGAAGTTCCAGCTCCCCATCTATCTGCTCGCTGCGGCCAACGTCGTCGACGGTGATCTGTTCGAACAGGGATCGCTTTCAGCGACATACTATCAGGTGCGACCCCCCAACGACCTCAAGGTTCCACGCGGCGTCGAATCGAAGTTCGATTCAGAGGTCGAACTCCGCCGGTTCCTGAACGATGTCGTTCCGGAGTGGTTGGGCCAGATCGACAAGGCCATCGGCAACGGACGGTTCCACACGACGATTCTGTCGTCCAGCGGAGCGAATTGCCGATACTGTGACTACCGTCGGGCGTGCGATGTCCGCCATCACCGCAAGCGGGAGTTCGTCGACGAGGTTCACAAGGACGACGCAGCGTATGTTCCGCTCCGTGTTCGCGACGACGAGGACATCCAGACGGTGATGAGCGATGACTGAGGAACCCGAGGAGATTCAGCTCACAGAGGAACAGGAGGACGCGCTCGTCCAGGGCCGGAACGTCGCGATCACTGCCGGCGCTGGGACGGGGAAGACGACAACGCTCACCGAGCGGTACGTGACGATACTGGCCGAGAACCGGTCGCTCACCCCGGAGAATATCGTCACGATCACCTTCACGCGAAAGGCCGCTGCCGAACTGACTGAGCGTGTCCGAGAAGAGGTGTACGACCGGCTGGAGGCTGTAGACTCACCAGAGGCCTATCATCGCTGGCGAAACGTCCTCGACGACCTGGAGGATGGCTACGTCCACACCATT